>CAYMEP010000005.1:2593-20447 GCA_964389695.1 uncultured Rhodobiaceae bacterium
CTAAACTAGTTTAGCTGCAATGCAGGCATTTGTACCGCCGAGACCAGAATTAGTAAAAAGTATCTGTTTAATATCTTTTTTCTCAGTTAATATCTTCGCGAGTGGAGAAAACAGCTGATGTTGTCAGTGAAGGGGATGTTGTTAAGGTAAAGTTAATTGGTGTTTATGATAGAGGTAAGGTACGGTTATCTATGAAGGCAGTTGATCAGGAGACAGGTGCTGACTTAGAAGACGATGCTTCTTAATAATAGAGATCGTTTGCCTAAACTAGTTTAGCTGCAATGCAGGCATTTGTACCGCCGAGACCAGAATTAGTAGAAAGTATCTGTTTAATATTTTTATTTTCTTGTAGTTCTTGTACAATATTCATGTCCGCTACTTTAGGTTCAAGATTGTCTATATTGGCTGAAGCTGAAATAAAACGGTTGTCTAGCATGATGAGTGAAAAAATTAGTTCGTGGATTCCCGCACTTCCTATTGAATGCCCTGATAATGACTTAGTTGAGCTAATCTTAGGAGAATCTTTCCCAGTACTAAAGATATCTCTAAAGGCAGATATTTCTTCTACATCGCCTATTTGTGTTCCAGCAGCATGAGCATTAATATAATCAATTTTACTATCTACACTTTCTAAACAAGTATTTATACAGCGTTTAATTCCCGAGGATAATGGTTGAAATATATCATGACCATCCGAACTTGACCCATATCCTGTAATTTCGGCATAAATTTTTGCACCGCGTTTCTTAGCATGTTCGTATTCTTCTACAATGACCACACCTCCACCGGTTGCTTGGACAAAACCACAACGATCTACATCAAAGGGGCGAGAAGCTTTCTCAGGAGTATCATTAAAATTCTTGGATAATGCGCGCATAGCATGAAAGAGGGATGCGGTATAAGGAGTGCATACATCCGAACCACCTGCAATTACAATGTTTTGTTTACCCCATTTTATTAAATCACTCGCATGCCCAACACAATTTGCGGTCGTGCTACAGGCAGAGGTCACAGAATAATTAAGACCCTGAATTCCGAGAAGTGTGCCCACCCATCCAGAAGCATTTGAGGACATATTTCTAGTCAGTTCAAAAGGATTCATGCGTGAGGGGTCTGCTTCAAATTTCTTTTGTATTTTTGATATGTTTTCAGCACTCTCTATCGATGAGGAAACAACTATCCCTGTTTTAGGATGTTGAATCTGAGATGGTTCTAAATTTGCATCTGCGATGGCTTGTGTAGTAGATAAATGGACTAATTTTGCACTATGGGGCATTTTAGCCTCACGCTTTTCTTGCAGAACTGTATCTAAATCTAGGTTTTTAGGAATAGCGTGAAGATGGCAATCCAAGCCTATTTCTTTAAAAACTGGGTTAAAAGAGATACCAGAAAGACCATAGCGGAGAGAATTCGTAACTTCTGGTATGGTGTTACCTATGCTAGAAATTATACCCATTCCTGTAATGACTGCACGTTTCATTATTGTTCTCCCTGATTAAAAAAAACACTATCATAGTTAACATAGGGTTGGAAGTAGTTAAATAGATAGATAAATAGATAAGAGTATCCTATGTTATAGTTAATGGAAGTACGATAATAAATAATAAATAATTGAAGGAAGTGTTATGAGAATAAAAAATAGAAAGTTGGTTTTAACAGCATTATTTATGCTGCCACTTATCTTTTTGTCAGGGTGTTCTACTTTAGATGATGTACTTGATAGAGTAACAGATAATGTAGTTGACGGCGTTGCTAATGAGGTTGTGGGCGGTGGTACTCAGAATACTACGAATCCCTAATCTGTATTTTGGTGATAGGTTACGTTAAATAGAATCTGTTATTATGTTTATAAGCGGCTTCCCTTCTCTGGAGGAGATTCAGGTTTTCCTGCGAAGCATTGTGCAATATTCATCCATGCTTGTGCTACACTACCGGTCATTTGTAAACTTGTATCTGCAATATGTCGTGTTTGCGTTACTACTTGGCAAAACTCTATGGCACAACCGTGAAGTGTGTGTTCTTTTTGGGGTGTGTTCCATTCCCATATGTTACCAGAAGGGGCAGTGAGACGTATATATGGTTTTGGTGATGGTGGCGTTATATTGCGGTTCTTAAATGCCCAGCTAAAGGTAATAACACCCATATGAGCAATGTTTTTGAGTCTGTCTTGTTCTTGACGTTCTAAATTGAGTAGGTCAAAGATTGCTTGCCCATGTGCCCATGTTTCCATTTGCCGTGCAGCCATTTTTGCACCGACTAACATATCAGGTCCAGCCCACACTACTCGTGTGTCAGGGCTATATTTTCCGTAATATGCGGATAATTTAGGGTAAAACTCTTGCCACGCTTGAAAAACACTTGTTCCTTCTTGTCCATTTAATTTTTCTATGTACCATTTGCGTTCAAATGCGCGCATTCCCGCAGGCAGGTGTAGATGATTTAAAGCTTCTTTTGCAAATATCTTGAAATTATTTTGATTTTCTAAAGCTTCTAGGGTGGCATGATTCCAAACATGAAGATGCATGAAAATATCCTCAATACTCCAAGTTTTAAATTTTGTCTTTTGAGAAAAATCACTGACTTTGTTTGTATTGATTAATGCTAAAAGCGTATCGCTTTCTTCTTTGAAATGGATGGCTTGTGGTAGCATTAATCTTCTTCTTTTATGTCAAGTTCTATTAATACAGCATTTGCCTCTACTTGCATACCAGCTTCAAAATTAACTGTTTGTATATTTGCATCAGTTTCTGCCAATAATTCATGCTGCATTTTCATAGCCTCTAATATTGCCAATCGATCGCCTTTTTTAACACGATCGCCTTTTTTAACAAAAACGTCTCGTAACATACCATGCATAGGGGCTGTGATGAGGTTTGCACAACTTACGCTTTGTTCTGAAGACATAGTGCTATATATATTTGTAAACTCCATATCTTCCCCTTCAATAGACAGGGAGATATGTTCTAATAAATTATTTGAGGTTGGTATATGGAATAGAATCTTTATATCGTGATTATCAATTTTTAATATTGCTTGGTTATCAGTTATTGTTAGTAATTGAATATTACTCGTATGTTCTTGGGAGGGAATGGATACTTGATAATTATTGGCTGATAATTTTATAAGGTTGAGGTCGATATTTTGATTTTTTGTTTTATCAAGAAAGCAATAATACACTTTCTTAGTGATGGGTGTGTTCCACATTGGTATTTTGTGTTGTAAGCTTTGCTTTATATGTGTTTTATGACTGTGTATATACAGTAAAACTGTTGCACATACGGCATTTGTTGTTAGAGGAGTGTTACCCAATAGTTTAGAGTTTAGGTGAGTGGTAATAAAGTCTGTGGTAGTATTCCCCTGCACAAAACTCTCTTGTTCTAATATATTTATTAAGAACCGTTTGTTCGTTTTTATACCAAAAATGATTGTGTTCTTCAATGCTTGTATAAGCTTTAGCCTTGCGTCTTGACGGTTTATGCCATGTGATATTATTTTAGCTAACATAGGGTCATAAAAAGGGGAAATGCGTGTCCCTGTTTCAATGCCTGTATCTACTCGAATTGTTTCATCGACGGGGGGGGTGTATAAGTCAATGTGCCCAACAGAGGGTAAGAAATCGTGATTTGGGTCTTCGGCATAAAGGCGTGCCTCGATAGCATGTCCCTCTAGAATGACGTCTTTCTGTGATAATGCTAATGTTTCCCCTTGAGCTATACGTATTTGTAATGTGACTAAATCTAACCCCGTAATCATTTCTGTTACGGGATGTTCAACTTGCAAACGTGTGTTCATTTCTAAAAAGAAGAATTGTCCCTTTTGATCTAGTAGAAACTCTACTGTTCCTGCCCCAACATAGTGCACATTACGTGCTGCTGTAATTGCTGCCTCTCCCATTTCTTGGCGCAATTTTGTTGTCATGATAGGGCATGGTGCTTCTTCTAGTACTTTTTGATGCCGTCTTTGCACAGAGCAATCACGTTCACCAAGATGTATGATATTATCATGTGAGTCAGCGAAAATTTGAATTTCAACATGTCGTGGTTTTATTATTGCTTGTTCTAATATTAATATATCAGACCCGAACGCATTACGTGCTTCAGAACGTGCTATGTTTAAGGCATTAGGAAAGTCTATTTCATTATCAACTAGACGCATTCCACGTCCACCACCACCGGCTGCTGCTTTGACCATTATAGGATAGCCAATCTTTTTTGCTTCTGCTAACAGTGTTTTGTTAGATTGGTCACCTCCTTGGTAGCCTTGAATACAAGGAACATTCGCCTCTATCATGCGTATTTTTGATTTTGCCTTATCTCCCATAATATCGATGGCTTCCACTGAAGGGCCAATAAAAATGATATTTGCATTTGCGCAATCTTTAGCAAAATTTGCATTCTCTGATAAAAATCCATAGCCAGGGTGAATGGCATCTGCCTTTAATTTTAGAGCGGCCTCTATGATTTTATCGCCTCTCAAATATGAATCTTCTGCAGGCCCTTCTCCAATATAAAATGCAGTATCTGCTTGTTTTATATGTAGTGCATTTGCATCTGCGTCTGAGTAAATGGCAATTGTATATATACCCAGACTTTTTGCACTACGGATAATACGGCAGGCAATTTCACCCCTATTGGCGACCAATAATTTTTCAATGGGTTTCTTCATAGGCTTTTATCCTTCTTTGTCCAGTATGGCTTCCGTTTTTCAACAAAAGAGGCTATGCCTTCGCGTCCTTCTTCTCCTAGCATTGCTTGAGCAAACTTATCAGCAGCATATTCAGATAATGTTTCTGTATTCATCTCAGAAGATGCCAATAATATCTCTTTTGCAATAGCATTGGCTTGTGGTGAACAGGATAATACATCGCGACGAATTTTAGTTTCAACTTGCTCTAATTCTGAGGTGTTCGTGACACAAAAATTTGCTAACCCTATAAGTTGAGCTTCTTTTCCTGTGAATTGAGTGCCCGTTAGGATAATACGCCGTGCGGTTGTTATGCCAAGGCGTTTCACAACAAAGGGTGTAATTTGTGCTGGGGGAATACCAATTTTTGTTTCTGTTAAAGAAAATTTTGTATCGTCCATTACCACGACAACATCTCCGCAACAAACCAACCCTAAACCTCCTGCAATTGCTGCACCCTCAACCAGAATCACGACTACTTGTGGTAATGTATTTAATAGAGAAAAAATATCACCAATCTCTTGATTGTTTTGTTTGACTTCTGCATAAGAGGCTAGATTTGTATGAAACTCTTTTTGAAACTCTTTTAAATCTCCTCCTGCACAAAAAACGCCATTCCGTCCACTTAAAGTAACACCTCGGATGGTTTTATCTTGTCGTACTTGTTGTAAAATTAGACGTAATTCATGACATAGTTGTTTTGATAGTGCATTACGATTATGAGGTGAGTTAAATTCTATACGTAACCATCCTTCTTGAAGATTGGTTATAATCAATTTTGTGGAAGGTAAGGTGGTCATTATTTATTACCTTTGATGATAGAGTGTGGGATTGCTATATTCTGTTCTAGAATAAGCTGTGCATAGCCCTTTCCTTGAGGGTCACTATGTAATGAAGCTACTCCCCCTCCTCCTAATGCATCATCGATTAGAAAATTGATGGCATAAGAAGCGGGTAGTAAAAAGCGTTGTATTTTTTCTTCTATTTTTATATCTCCTTGTATAAAATGTGCGAGTCTTTTGGCAATAATGCTCTCTGTTAAATCATGCCAAATATAAGGAAGGTAAGATTTTTTTCGTGCAATAATACCAATATTGGATTTATTTCCTTTATCTCCAGAACGCCCCCACGCTAATTTTATCAGTGGAACGAGTATCATTTCTGCTTTTTCGGTTATTTTTGGTTCTACAGGTCTTATAATTGTTTGCATATCAAAGACTTTACCTGCTTTATCAGAAAAATTGTGCACTGCGCCATCTAGTTCAATACTAATGTTTACGTCTTCTTTAGGTGTTAAATATGAAAATAATCTAATGACAGGTGAGGGTTTTGGACGAGTGCCTGCAAAGCCAGATAATCCTGGTGGTGCTGCTAATGCCATTCCTGAAATTTCTTTTAATAAAAGCATCAAGGCGGTTTCTTCTGGATGTTTTGCTGCAATTTTTAAAATGACTTCACGATAATCGACATTGTCTGCAAAAGTACCATACTGACTTTGTGCTCCGATGATCTCTATATTAGTTTCGGTGAATGGGCTTAACCCTAATTCTGTCAATCTTTTTTGAATACGTATGAGTGCAGCTTGTGCAAATTTTTCTGCTTTTTTATTTGCATCTCTACCATAAAAGTTAGAAAATACGCCAATTCTATACCCTTCTCTATAAGTCATAGAGGTTTTATAGTGACACGGTGCAGCACTTCCTTTGGCCGGTGATATATGAACCTGATTCTCTGCTGTTTGTGTGATTTTGACTTGTGAAAAGTCACAAATAACATCAGGTAAGAAGTAAGCCTGTGGATCGCCAATTTCGTACAGCATTTGTTCACTGACCGTGGCGACATTTACTAAACCGCCAGTGTTTTCTGGTTTTGTGACGAGACAAGATCCGTCAGAGAATAAATCAAGAATTGGGTAGCCTATGTTTTCATATTCGTTAATATCCTGCCAATCGGTAAAATTTCCTCCTGTAGCTTGTGTGCCACATTCGAGGATATGACCTGCGAGACTTCCGCTGGCTAAAAGATCATGTTCTTCCGCATTCCACCCGAATTCATAAATTCCAATCCCTAGTGTGACAGCGCTATCGACGCAACGTCCTGTGATGACAATATCTGCACCAGCATGCAAGGCTTTAGCAATTGGGAATGCCCCTAAATAAGCATTTACACTCGCAACTTTTCCTAGTTCAGGCACCTCTTGTCCAGTAAACATCTCTTTTGGGGATGTTTCTACAATATCGTTTAAATGGGGATATAAATCATCACCCGTAATAATAGCAACTTTTAGATTTAGACCCAATTCATCTATGATCTTCTGGGTTGCCTTACCACAAGCTCTGGGGTTTATTCCGCCTGCATTTGTAATTAATTTTATATTCTGTGCTGCAATTTGTTGAATATATGGTTTTAGGACATTTGTAATAAAATCAGGTGCATACCCTTTGTCCTGATCTTTGGTTTTGGCACGAGCCATGAGTGACATTGTAATTTCTGCTAAATAATCGAAAACAATATAATTCACTTTTTTCTGTGAATTTAGGAATTGTGGTAATGCCATGGGTGTTTCGCCCCAATAACCACTTGCCCCGCCAATTGTAATTTTTTTTTTACCCGCCATCTTAACTCTTCTACCATCTTGTAGAATAGAAGAAAAGATACTTAAATTGACTTCTCAAAATATAAATTTATTTGACCCTTCTATTTTATTTGTTTAAATCAACAATAAAAATATATTTTGAGAGGATAGGTATTATGAGAGAAGCTGTTATCGTATCGACTGCCCGTACAGGATTGGCTAAGTCAGGACGTGGAGGGTTTAATATAACTCATGGCGCTACAATGGGTGGTCATGCTATTAAACATGCTATTGAACGTGCAGGCATTTCTCCCGAAGAGGTTGAGGATGTTATTATGGGATGTGGTGTGCCAGAAGGTGCAACGGGTAATAATGTGGGTCGTCTGTCTGCAATGCGTGCTGGTTGCCCAGTGACTACTTCTGGAATGACAGTACATAGATTTTGTTCTTCGGGTTTACAGGCGATCGCTATAGCATCTTCTCGAATCATCGTGGAATCTGTTCCTATTGCTATTGGTGCTGGTGTTGAGTCTATTTCTTTGGTTTCTATGATGGGTATCAACAAAAATAACTTTACAGAAGATTCTTTAATGCAAACGCATCCTGCGCTTTGGATGTCGATGATTGAAACAGCTGATATTGTATCACATAGGTATAATATTTCACGAGAGCAACAAGATGAATATTCATTACAGAGTCAAAAACGTATGGCGGCAGCGCAAAATAATGGATTGTTCAAAGATGAAATTGTTCCTTTGAAAACAACAATGAAAAAAGTTGATAAAGTTACTGGTGAAGAAAGTTTAATTGAAGTGAATGTAGACCGTGATGAATGTAACCGCCCTGAAACGTCATTGGAAAGTTTAGCGTCTCTTTCTCCTGTGCGTGGAGATGGGAATTATATCACGGCAGGCAATGCCTCTCAACTTTCTGATGGAGCGGCTGCAGTGGTTGTCATGGAGGCTAAAGAAGCTGAAAAACGAGGATTGTCACCTCTGGGCGCTTTTCGGGGTTTTGCTGTCGCTGGGTGTGAAGCAGATGAAATGGGTATAGGGCCTGTGTTCGCTGTTCCTCGTCTCTTAGAGCGCCACGGATTATGCGTGGACGATATTGACTTATGGGAATTGAATGAAGCGTTTGCCTGTCAAGCACTCTATTCGCGTGATAAACTTGGCATTGATAATGAAAAACTTAATGTTAATGGTGGCTCAATTTCAATAGGTCATCCATTCGGTATGACAGGGGCAAGACAAGTCGGGCATGTTTTAATGGAAGGACAAAGACGTAAGGCAAAATACGCTGTGGTTACAATGTGTATTGGTGGAGGTATGGGCGCAGCAGGTTTGTTTGAGATATTTAACTAGACAGAGCTCTCAGTTCACTTTACAATTATCAGTCGTGTAGAATTTGTGTGAATGTTTTTTGTACAGTTATATGTAAATATTAAATGAAATTAAGTGAGGAAAATTCATGAGATATAGTTCAATTAAAAAGTTATCTATGGCAGGGTTGGCTTTTACAGTGATGTGTTCTGGAATGTTTTTTACTTCCCAAACGTATGCACAAGTTGATGAAATTGTTGTGACGGCAGGGAAACGTGTGCAAACTTTACAAGACGTACCAATAGCGGTTTCGGTCGTCAGTGCAGAAACGATAGAACAAGCACATATTGTTGATTTATTAGATCTGCAATCAGTAGTGCCTGCTTTAAGAATTACGCAATTACAATCTACAGCCCAAACAAATATTAAAATTCGTGGATTTGGTACTGTGGCCAATAATATTGGTATTGAACCTACTGTTGCCGTTTATATTGATGGTGTTTATCGGTCTCGTAGTGGTGCGGCTTTAAGTGATTTGCCAACCATTGACCGTGTTGAAGTTTTACGTGGACCTCAATCAACATTGTTTGGTAAAAATGCGTCAGCGGGTGTGTTGAGTATAACGACCTCTTTACCTGATGACGAATTTAACGGTTTCGCTGAAGTCACATTTGGAAATTATGGTAGTTATAAGCTACAAAGCTCTATTACGGGACCTATATCTGATAATACCTCTATACGGTTTAGTTTTAGTAACAATCGTAGCAAAGGGTATTTTAAAAATTTAAGTGACAATTCTAATTTCAATGAACGTAACCGTTGGGCGGTGCGGGGACAGTTGTTATCTCATCTTACTGATGATCTCACTTTACGTGTTATTGCCGATTATAATCAAATAGACGAGGAATGTTGTGGTGTGGTTACACTTCTAAATGGAACAAGTTACACAAATGCACTGGCAGCTGTTGGTGCAAATATCGTTGACCCTGTAAACCCTTATGGTCGTGCATTATATTTAAATGGTAGTGTAGATAATAAACTGATCGGAAAAGGTATATCTGCGCAATTTGATTATGACCTACCCTCTGCTGAGGTTCGCTTAACATCCATTACATCATATCGTGGACATAGTTCAATTTCTAGTACGGATGGTGATTTTACAAATGCAGAAATTGTAAAATCTAATGGAGTCGATGATAAAGCTGAGACATGGGCACAAGAATTCCGTCTAACTTCTGATTACGATGGGCCGTTCCAGTGGCTCGCTGGTGTTGCATATTACAACGAAAAAATTATACATGATCGTAATATAGTATTTGGCAAAGATACTAATACTTTCTTCCGTGGTGTGATTACGCAAGGTATTTTTCAGACGTTTGTTAATCAAGATGCCTTATATGATTTTGTGACAAGTAATGATTTTCTTTACGATAAATATGAGGCGGATGGAATTACGATTTCTCCGACGGCGTCACTTGTAAAAGATAGTAATGGTAATAATGTACGCGCAGGTTTAGGAGTGAATCTTTCTGAAGACCGTGCAATAGCTGCTGCAGAACTTGCAACGATTATAAATGATCCGAGTCATGAGGATTCTGGTTTTTTGAATGCGACGGTTGATTCTATTTTTGATCTCATTTCAGGTGGGTGTGATTTTTCATCTGGTGGATCAGGTTGTGCTGATAATGATGCAGTCTTGTCTAGTTGGTGGGCAGAAGGTGAAGGGGTAGAAAAGGAGGGCTTCGAAATGGATAGTCAATCTCTTTCCTTGTTTACCCAATTTGATTATGAATTTATAGAAGGACTAGTGGGTACATTTGGAATGAGTTATACCTTAGATCGTAAAAAGGTGAAATCTGATGTGGTCATAAATGATGCATTTTCTCAGCAAGATTTAGGGTTCCTAGACGGAATTTTAGATGATGATGGTTCAGGAAGTTTCGAAAGATTAAGTACCTTTATCCTATACCTTACAGACAATTTAAATGCAGTAGACCCTGAGGCAGCAGCGGCATTGTCAGGTTTGACATCTAATGTTGATCGTTATTTGGCTATTGTGACGAGTTTCCAAGAGGTAGATTTCTCAGAGCTTTCTAATTTACAAGCATTCACCCCTTACGAGAATTATGAAGATACCTTCAATTCTGCAGGACTTTCTTATTCTGCACGTTTAGCTTATGATGTAACAGATTTTATGAATGTTTATATTTCTTATGCAACAGGTTGGAAATCAAAGGCTGTGAATTTATCTTATGATGGGCGCGGTACTGAAAACTTCCCTCGTTATGCAGACCCTGAAGATGCTCAATCTATAGAAATTGGTGTTAAGACGTCATTTGATTGGGGTTATATCAATTTAACAATATTTGAACAAAGCATTGAAGACTTTCAATCTAATACATTTAACGGGACTGGGTTTAATCTCGTGAATGCGGGTGAGTTACGTCATCGTGGGTTGGAGTGGGATACGTTATACCGTCCTACAGATTCTGTGACGTTAACGTTCTCTGGGATTCTTATTGATCCTGAATATATAGACTTTAAACAAGGACCGTGTGATATTTCAGGTTTTCCACCATTCCAAGATGATTGTGCACCGGGGACTTCTGTGACTGACTTTTCTGGAAAACGCCCAGCTGGAGTGAGTGAAGTTAGCTTAAACTTAGCAGCGGTGTATACTTTTGAAGTCGGTAATAATATTGGTGGATTTGTACGTGGTGAGTTTATTTATGAAAGTGAAGTACAAGTAGAGGATAATGTTTTAGCATCAATCGCCAGTCGTGAAGTGAAGACAATTAATGCAAGTATTGGTTTGTCAAATGAAGATGCAGGTTGGAAAGTGTTATTATGGGGGCGTAATTTAACAGAAGATAATTATTTACGTTCAACGTTTCCTTTCCCAATTTCACCTGACACGTTTCTTGGCTATGCTAGTGAACCGAGGACTTTTGGTGTAAGTATTAAACAAAGTTTCTAATAAGATAATTTATTGGAAATAAGTGACTGTTAGCAAATGTTTATTTGGTTGAAAGAGACTAGACGTTTTATATAATTTGTTTTATATAAAAAAATGGAATTATTGGAGAAATATTATGGCTGTACCAAAACGAAAAACTACACCATCAAAACGAGGCATGCGTCGTTCTGCAGATGCTTTAAGTAGCCCGACTTATATAGAAAACCCTGATAGTGGTGAATTACATCGCCCTCATCATGTTGATCTTAAAAGTGGTATGTATAGAGGTCGCCAGGTTCTGGAACCAAAGGATTAATATATACTTATAAAAGTTGTTTTAGTTTTTTGAGGTCTGGTGTAATCTCTTTTTGATACTCATCTATTGAAATTAATGGTGTGATGCCCATAAGACTATTTGTTGTAAAAGCATAGGGTGCGGAATATATATCTGTATGTGATATGCTTTTTTCATAGGTTTTGAATCCAATTGTTTTTGCAAAGTCTAAAATAACTTGGCGTGTAATTCCAGCCAATACGCCATCTTTAAGGGGTGGTGTTATTAAAGATTTATCTTCTATCATAAAGAGATTACCAACACTTGCACATGTTAGGTTTTGATACTCATTACAGAATAAAGCTTCATCTGCACCCTGTTCGTACGCTTTTTGGAGTGCAAGTATGTGATCTAAATAATTAAGTGTTTTTATCTGACTGGTAATATTCTTAGAGGGACGTATTATATCACTGATGATACTACGTAAATGTGGTTTTGATTCACTTACCCTACGAATTGTTAAACAATAATTTGGTGTTAAGTCTTGAGGTGGCATAAGACCACGTACAATCTGGTTTCCTCTTGTGACGGTAAGCCGTAAGGCAGCATTTTCTATTTGTGACTCTTTGAGTAGTATTTGGCAGGCAGAGTGTAACTCTTTCTGTTTGAAGGCTAAAGGAATCCCTATGGTATATAAGTTCCTTTGTAAACGAGTAAAATGAGCATCAAGACGAATGATAACATTATCTTTTGCGCGTATTGTTTCGAATATACCGTCACCTAATAAAAAACCACGGTCATTTATAGGAAATGTTTCTTCATTTTCGAATTTACCATTGAGCCATATCATGAAGTTTGACTTTCTATTGCAAGAGTAAGAAAATTCTTTAATATTTGTAATCCATGTGGTGTTAAAATACTTTCTGGATGAAACTGTATACCGTAAATTTTATGTATATCATCTGCGATCGCCATATTTATAATATTCTTTGTATCAGGGTTTCTGGTATAAGCAATTTGTTCGAGTCTTTTAGGGATTTTCTCTACACAAAGTGAATGATAACGAGCAGCTTGAAAAACCGGTGGAAGGGTATCAAATAAAGCATGCTGTTGATGATGAATATTTGATTTTATACCATGTACAGGTGTCGTTCTAATAATTTCTGCCCCATAACTTTGAGCGATGGCTTGATGCCCAAGACATATGCCAAGAATTGGTATTTTTCCTTTAAAATATTCAATGAGTGTTAGGCAAATACCAGATTCATCAGGTGTAGAAGGTCCAGGTGATAGAATAATTGCCTGAGGGTTAAGTTGTTCTATCTTTTCTAAACTTACCTTATCATTGCGATATAACTTAGTTTTAAAACCAAGGTATTCTGTATAGCCGACTAGAATATGTACAAAACTATCATAATTATCAATGAATAGAATCATCTTGATACTCATATTGACCTGCTTCGTTACAGCTCAGTGCTAAGAATAGAGCTTTGGCTTTGTGTAGTGTTTCAGCATATTCTTGTTGAGGGTGGCTTTGAGCTGTGATTCCGCTACCCACAGAGAAATGTATAGATTGATTTTGTATAATCGCTGTACGAATTAGAATATTTGTATCCATCATACCATCAAATCCTATATAACCAATACATCCACAATATGCTCCTCGGCATGTTGTTTCTAATTCAGAAATAATCTTCATTGCTTTAATTTTTGGTGCTCCTGTAATTGACCCCCCTGGGAAACAATCCTTTAAAAGGTTAAGGGGTGTTTTCTTCGGTTTTAAGTTTCCTAATACTGTGGAGATAAGGTGATGTATTGTATCAAAGCTTTTAATTTGACATAAATGTGGAACTTTAATCGTTTCGATTAAACAACTTTTAGCTAAATCATTACGTAATAAGTCAACAATCATTACATTCTCAGCTATGTCTTTAGTACTCTCTATTAAGTGTTTTATATTTTCTTTGTCCTCCTTTGTTGATTGACCTTTTTGTATTGTACCTTTGATAGGTTCTGTGCTGACTTTTCCGTCTTGGCAGGATAAGAACCGTTCAGGGGAAGCCGAGGCAATCGTAAAATCACCAAATTGGCAAAAAGCAGAAAAAGGAGATTTGGCTATGTCTCGTAATTTTAAATAAAAATTAAACTCAGTATTTTCTTTATATAGTTCTGCAGAGATACTATGTGCGATATTGGCTTGGAACACGTCCCCATTTTGAATATTCTTAATAACTTTCTCTACTTTCTTTATATAGTCTTGTGCATCTAGGAAATTTAACCCATGCTTTAATTTTACTGTTGTGGGGGTGGGGACAGGTGGTATGTCCTTTAAATGTTCTTTCATTTCTGCAATGCGTTGGGAGGCACGCTCTGTTCGTTTTTTAAGAGTTTTTTCAGGGAATCCTGTTGAAAATAAGAAGGTACGTTTTTGTTTATGATCAAATGCTAAAACGATATCATAAATGCCAATTTTTAGATGTGGTAAATTTTTATTAATAGAAGGTTTTAAAGGCGGTAAAGTTTCAAGGTTTTGTCCTAAATCATAAGAAAAGAATCCTGCCGCACCACCTCTAAAGGGAGGCATATTCGTATCTAGACCGTCCCATGACTCTTGCCATTGATCTAATTCAGCATGTAGTTTCTCAAAAGGGTGATTATCTTCTGCTGCTAAGGTTAATTGATTGAATGGGTCTAACGCAATAAAAGAAAATTGGCCTCCTTTTTTATTATGGTCAGCAGAATCTAACCAAAGTGCAAATGTATCCTTATAAAATTTTTGAAAAATACAACTAGGATCGATCCAATATATTTCTTGGACAATTGCACCAGTTCCTGTCTTGTATGTTAGATAATTCGACATAATAACTTATATTTTTATACCAATTCTGGTTGCCACTCTTTTGGGGCTAATTCAAACCCCTCAAATGAGAAAGCCGGTGCAACAATACAACTCACTAATGTCCATGCACCAGAAGATTTTGCACTTTGCCAATGGAAAGCTGGAATGACCAGTTGTGTATGTTGTTCTTGTAATACATTATCACCGAGTATGTTTCTCTCTACCTTACCTCCCTCTTTGTAAGTCAGTAATTCTAGGGGTGAACCACTATGCCATAGCCAAATTTCTGTCGCATCAATTCGATGCCAATGTGATACTTGTCCTTCTGTTAGTAAAAAATGGATTGCTGTAGAATTTTCTCTTCCATTACCATTAGTTTGAGTATCACGAAATGTTTCTCGAAAATATCCGCCTTCTGGGTGGGGTTGCAAATTTAGTTTTGTAATTATGTCTTGGGCATTTGTCATGTAAACATATCCTTTCTACGTCTTAATTCAGAGAAAACCTCTATATCAGATTCTAATTCCATATTCAGTGCTTGCCGAATATCCTTAGTATGTACACGTAAAAATGGGTTCGTCTTTAATTCTGTAGATAAATCTATAGGAATGGTAGGTTCATTGTTTTGACGTTGTTGGTCTATTTGTAACTTACGTTTTTTTAAATCAGGGTTATTGGGGGTAATGCTTAAAGCAAAATTAGCATTTGCTTGTGTATATTCATGTGCACAATAAATTTGTGTTTCGGGAGGTAGTAAAGAAATCTTATATAAGGATTTCCACATTTGTTCAGCAGTACCTTCAAATAAACGGCCACATCCTAAAGAAAAAAGAGCATCTCCAATAAATAGGCAATTCTCACTTTGAATATAATATGCAATATGTCCTTTTGTATGTCCGCTAACATTTATTATTTGTATATATTGTTTACCAAATTGGAACATATCATCTTGGTCTAAGGCATAATCGATAGCAGGAATCTTCTGGAATTCATTTGCAGGGCCTATAATTTTACAAGACGTTTTTTCTTTAATCTCTAGGTTACATCCTGTGTGATCCGCATGATGATGCGTATTGAAAATATGTGTTAATGTCCAGTTACGATGTTTTAGGTATGCCATGATTGGTTCAAACTCAGGGGTATCTATACATGCTGTTGCCCCTGTCGCCTTATCATGTATGAGATAGCCATAATTATCATTCAAACAAGGAAACTGTTCTATCTCTATTGAATTCATTGTTTTTCCTTATTGGTGAGACAGCAAGAATACGGCTTGCTGTGTCCAGAGGTTATGCCATTTTGTTGGCGCATATGGAATTTCTTTTACCCCATTGGGAGTTAATAAAATACTTTTTTCAATATGTAAATTTAATGTGGAACAAAGCTGAGTAAAATCTAATAAGCTACAAAGGTGAATATTTCCTGTATTATACCAATCTGCGTCTAATGTTTTTGTTTTTGGCATACGTCCTGTCCATAGAAGGTTTAATCTAATTCTCCAATGTCCAAAATTAGGGATTGAAACAACCAACTTTTTTCCAATACGTGCGAGTTGTTTCAGAACTAAATCTGGATACTTTGTCGCTTGTAGTGTCTGACTCAAAATGACATAGTCGAATCCGTTATCAGGGTAATACTCTAGATCTGTGTCAGCATTTCCTTGTACAACAGATAAACCACGAGCAACGCAAGAATTGACGCCTGCTTGGCTGAGTTCTAGCCCACGTCCATTGATTTGTTTTTCTTTGGAGAGTAATGCTAGTAAGTCACCCTCACCACAACCAACATCAAGTATATTAGAGTTTGGATTAATGATGTTGCTAATGAGTAGCAAATCAATACGGTCAGATGATAATGTTCCTGGATTAGACTTTTGATTCATCTTAACCCTCTTTCAATTGCACTGGCATTTAAAAAACCTTCTAATATTTCAAACATTTCCGGTTCGTTTAATAAAAAGGCATCATGCCCTTTATCGGTTTCAATTTCTACAAAACTCACATTGGCTCCTGCCGCATTTAAGGCATGTACAAAATTACGACTTTCTTGTGTTGGAAATAGCCAATCGCTGGAAAAGGAAATAACACAAAAGCGTGTTTTTGTTTTTAAAAAGGCATTAGCAAGAATACCGTTATAATCAGCTGCAATGTCAAAATAGTCCATAGCACGAGTTATATATAGATAACTATTAGCATCAAAACGTTCTACAAAACTAAAACCCTGATGACGTAAGTAACTTTCAATTTGGAAATCAGCTTCAAAACCATAACTGATAGCTTCTCGGTCTTGTAAATTACGCCCAAACTTACGAGTGAGTGCTGATTCTGATAAATAAGTAATATGAGCTGCCATACGGGCAATTGCTAACCCTTTCTTGGGTCGGTTGCCTGCGTCTTGATAACGCCCACCTTGCCAATCAGGGTCAGCTAATATTGCTTGGCGACCAACTTCATGGAATGCAATATTTTGCGCTGAATGTTTTGCAGAACTAGCAAATGGGATTGCTGCAAAGACTCTGTCTGCATAGCGATGTGTCCACTGAATGACTTGCATTCCTCCCATAGAACCACCGATTACAGCAAATAAGGTTTCAATATCTAATTCATCCATCAGCATTGCTTGTGCACGTACCATATCTGCAATTGTAATCACTGGAAAATCAATGCCGTAAGTTTTTCCTGTTGCGGGATTAAGACTTGCTGGTCCAGTACTACCAGAACATCCTCCTATTGTATTTGTACAGATAACAAAATACTTATCTGTATCTATAGATTTTTTTGGTCCTATAAGATTCGACCACCATCCATCTTTTTCTGTATTAGGATTCTTTCCTGCGGCATATTGGTCACCTGTTAACGCGTGACAAATGAGGATTGCATTGGTTTTTTTTTGATTAAGTTTTCCCCAACTTTGATAAGCAATCGTGCAATCGTTAAGGGTCTCACCATTATCTAAAGGTAAGGCTTGTTTCAATATATGGCTATATTTATTATTTTCTATAGACTCTATCTGTTCTAACATATTATCTTATAACCTTAGTATTTCATCTTTGCTTTTCTCTTTGAGAGTAGCATTTATTGAAGGTATATGGATAGAGATAATGATAGATGGTACGATAAAGGATAGATTAAACCAAATCAGGAAGCAACTTGATGAAGTTGATAACGGTTTACTTGAGTTTTTTTTACAAAGATCAGAACTTGTA
>CAYMEP010000006.1:0-18852 GCA_964389695.1 uncultured Rhodobiaceae bacterium
AAGTTACACTCATCAGTGTCAGTGTGCTCATCGTATGTCTGACTTTAGGGCTTGGATATTTCAGTTGATTGAGGGTGCCTGGCGTCATCTAAACACTCTTTTGATCAGATGTTGGGGTGATCAAACGCGTTGTTCTGAAGTGTTGAAGGTCGTTCAAAATACACGCGCTGGCTCGACCTAAAATATATACAGTTTAATTGGCGTCCCCAAGGGGATTTGAACCCCTGTTGCCGCCGTGAAAGGGCGGTGTCCTAGGCCTCTAGACGATGGGGACCGTCTACCTTCTGGAGCTAGGCGGGATCGAACCGCCGACCTCTTGCATGCCATGCAAGCGCTCTCCCAGCTGAGCTATAGCCCCTATCGCATCATAGGAGAATTGACGATAAAAAAAATATCAATGTGAAGCAAGTAAAAAGAGTTTATACTTTGCCAACTCTACTCAATATGCTAAATAAAATACATGAGCCACGATAATTTTTTTCAACCATTTACAAGTCACCCCATTACAGAACCTCTCATAGGGGAAGCCTGTATTCCGGGAGATAAATCAATCTCTCATCGATCCCTAATTTTAGGCGCTTTATCTATTGGAACAACCAATATCGAAGGGTTACTGGAAGGTGCAGATATTTTGGCAACCGCAAAAATAATGCAACAATTAGGTGCAGATATTACTCATCTTGGACAAGGAAAATGGCAAGTCAAAGGACGTGGAACGTCTGGATTCATTAGTCCCGATGAGGCTTTAGATTTTGGAAATTCTGGAACAGGGGCAAGACTCATTATGGGTGCAATTGTTGGATGTCCGATTATAGCAAAATGTATAGGTGATGCGTCTTTGTCTATTCGCCCCATGCAACGTGTTATTACGCCTTTGACGCAAATGGGTGCAAAATTTGAATCTTCAGAGGGAGGCATGTTGCCGATAACCATTAAAAGTCCTCAACGGGCCTTGCCAATACGATATGTTTTGCCGGTTGCGTCTGCGCAAGTTAAGTCGGCTATATTGCTGGCAGGGTTAGGAACAGCAGGAATAACAACTGTCATTGAGCCTCATGCAACCAGAAGTCACACCGAACGTATGTTGCGTCTTTTTGGAGCGGATATACGCACAGAACAAACAGAAGAAGGTAATGTGATACATCTAAAGGGTGAGCCAGAATTAGTAGGTACGGATATACAAGTTCCAGCTGATCCTTCTTCATCAGCTTTTACGATAGCAGCGGCTATACTTGTGCCTGAGTCTGATATTACTCTTAGAAACATATTATCTTGTCCACATAGGGATGGTTTATGGCATGTTTTACGGGATATGGGGGCAAATATAGAGTTTTTGAATTTACGTCAAGTGAGTGGTGAAGATCTTGTTGATTTACGAATTAGATATTGGCCTTTGAAAGGGGTTAGTGTTCCAGCCTCACGAGTGGCATCGATGATTGATGAATATCCTATTCTTGCTTGTATTGCTGCTTATGCTGAAGGAGAAACGCATCTACATGGTTTGGCAGAGTTACGAGTCAAAGAAAGCGATCGTCTTGCAACCACTGCGGCAGGATTAATTGCTAATGGTGTTACCTTAAAGGAAACAGAAGATGAATTAGTCATTCAAGGAGGTAATGGTGTTGTTAAGGGGGGGGGCTTCGTCAAAACACATATGGATCATCGTATTGCGATGAGTTTCTTAATTCTAGGATTGCAAGCACAAAACCCGATTCATATAGATGATATGCGAATGATAGAAACAAGTTTTCCAAGTTTCTTCGACGTTATGGCTGGTTTAGGTGCAAGATTCAAAGAATATATAAAATGACTCTGTCGCCTATTGCTATTGATGGATTTGCAGCTTCAGGTAAGGGGACGTTGGCGCGGCAGTTAGCATCTCATTTTGATTTTGCTTATCTGGATACTGGTTCGCTTTATCGTGGAATTGCTCATATTATATTTTTAGAAAATAAAGACCCAGATAATTTTGAGCATTGTCTACAAGCGGCAAAAAATATGCGTCTTGAAACGATTGATCAAAATGCTATCCGTAGTAATGAAATAGGGCTCATCGCGAGTAAAATTGCACAAAATTCTGATTTGCGTATAGAAATATTAAATATACAACGTGAATTTGCAAATTCTCCACCTCATAATAAAAAAGGGGCAGTCTTAGATGGACGAGATATTGGTACAGTGGTTTGCCCAGAAGCGCCCATCAAATTCTTTGTTACCGCATGCCCGGAAATTAGAGCAAATCGGCGATGGTTAGAGTTAAAGAAATATGGAAATAAGCTCACGCAAGACAAGATTTTACAAGATATTCTACGTAGAGACCAGCAAGATTTAACCCGAAAAACTGCTCCATTAAAACAAGCAGAAAATGCCCTCTTGCTAGATAGTTCATATTTGGCTATAGAAGAAGTGTTTAAGATGGCATTGCAGTTGATAGAAAAACAACAAATGGCATTTTAAGTATAAATCAATCGCTCGTATATTAACGGGAAGTCCGCCTGCATGGGTTGGCATATAGGCCTTAAAATTAATAAGGACCGCATTATTAGGAGACTATTCTTGTCATCATCTCAGAAACCTTCAACACTTACCCCTTCACAAGACGATTTCGCTGCTCTTTTGGATGAAACCATGCCTTCAAAGACGAGTCTCGAGGGACAAGTTATCACAGGACGTATTACGTCTTTAGAGAGTGGTTTTGCTGTTATAGATATTGGTTTAAAAACAGAAGGACGAATTCCTGTAGAAGAGTTTGATGTTATTGGACAAAAGGCCAACCTTTCTGTTGGCGATGAAGTGGAAGTGTATTTAGAGCGTATTGAAAATATTATGGGTGAAGCCATGATATCACGTGAAAAAGCACGTCACGAACAAAGCTGGGTTGAACTTGAAAAAATGTTCGCCGATGATAAAGAAGTTGAAGGAGTTATTGTAAATCGTGTCAAAGGTGGATTTATTGTTGATATTGCAGGGGCTGTATCATTTTTGCCGGGTAGTCAGGTAGATGTTCGTCCTGTGCGTGATATGGCGCCTCTTATGCATACGCCTATGCCGTTTAAGATTCTTAAGATAGATAAGAAACGGGGTAATATAGTTGTTTCACGACGTGCTATCATGGAAAAAATGACTAATGAAGATCGTAATAAGATTGTTCAAAACCTTGTTGAAGGGCAAGTGACTGAAGGGGTTGTTAAAAATATTACTGATTATGGTGCTTTCATTGATATGGGAGGAATTGATGGTCTACTTCATGTTACTGATATTTCTTGGCAACGTATTGGACACCCATCAGAGGCACTCACTGTAGGAGAGATGATCGCAGTTAAAGTTATTAAAATTAATTATGAAACAATGCGTGTTAATTTGGGGATGAAGCAATTAGCAGATGATCCTTGGCATTCTATACAAGAAAAATTTCCTGTTAATGTGAAACTGAAAGGTCGGGTGACTAATATTACGGATTACGGTGCATTCGTAGAATTAGAGAACGGGATTGAAGGATTAATTCATGTTTCACAAATGAGTTGGGTTAAAAAGAATATTCACCCTGGAAAAATCGTGTCTACCTCACAAGAAGTTGAAGTGATGGTGTTGGACGTTGATGTCGAGAAACGCCGTGTTTCTCTAGGGTTAAAACAATGTATTGATAATCCGTGGGAAAGCTTTGCAGAAAAATATGAAGTCAATACGAAAATTAAAGGTGAAATTCGAAATATTACCGAATTTGGGTTATTTGTTGATTTAGATGGTGATATTGATGGTATGATACATGTATCTGATTTAAGCTGGACGTTATCTCATGAAGAGGCGGTAGGAAAATTCCAAAAAGGACAAGAAGTCGAAGCCTTAATCCTCAGTATTGATGTTGATAAAGAACGTATTAGTTTAGGTATAAAACAATTAGAATCTGATCCTATGCAAAATTTGAGCGGTATGAAGCGTAATGAAACTGTTACCTGTGTTGTAATAGCTATTAATGACGGTGGCGTAGAAGTTTCTGTGGGGGAGGGAGGAATGAATGCCTTTATTCGTCGTAGTGACCTAGCACGTGATCGTTCGGATCAAAGACCGGATCGTTTTGCTGTTGGTGATAAGTTGGATGCGATGATAACAAGTTTTGATTCAAAATCACGACGTATTTCACTGTCAGTGAAAGCCTTAGAAATTGCGGAAGAGAAGGAAGCGGTTGCACAGTATGGCTCTTCTGGGAGTGGTGCTTCATTGGGCGATATTTTGGGTGCTGTTTTAGAACAGCAAGAGGATAAGGACAAGAATTCTTCATCTGAGGAAGATAATAAACAGGGTGATGATGAGGCTAAAGAGGTAGATTGATATGAACAAATCGGAATTGGTTTCACGTTTATGGACTCAATACCCTCATTTATCTCTGAGTGATATGGATGCTATTGTTAATATTATTCTTGATGAAGTTACAGAATCTTTAGTGCAGGGAAATAGGGTTGAGTTAAGAGGTTTCGGCTCTTTTTTTACAAAAACCCGTCAAGAACGTATTGGACGTAACCCACGCACAGGAGATGCGATTGCTGTTCCAGAAAAAACTGTTCCATTGTTCAAAACAGGTAAGAACTTACACCAACGTATCAACCATAAATGAAGATATGACTTTACAGAAGAACCCTATTTATTGTGCCTTGGATACAAATAGTATAGGACAAGCAACGCAATGGGCTGAGCAAACGAAAGAGTATGTGGGTGGCTTCAAGATTGGCATGAATTATTTTTATGCACATGGAGAAGAAGGCTACCGAGCCATTGCGGATATAGGAAAACCAATTTTTTTAGACTTAAAGCTATATGATATTCCAAATACAGTATACGAAGCCGTTAAAACACTTTGCCGTCTAAAACCTGCTATTTTGAATGTTCATGCTAGTGGTGGTATCGATATGATGAAAAAAGCCGTTGAGGCGGCTAATGAAGCTGAAAATGAACTTGGGTATAAACCAATAATGATTGCTGTGACGCTTTTAACGAGTTTCGGAAGAGATAGTTTGTTAGGTGAAGGTAAGGTTTCGGTTAATCAATTGAGACATGATGCTGTTAATGCTGCGATGGATGGGATTGTTTGTGCTGGAGAAGATATCACTAGTTTTCCTGAACTTATAGATAAAGATTTTCACTACATTGTTCCAGGGATTCGTCCAGTTGGGAGTAAGGTTAATGAACAGAAACGTATTATGACTCCTCCCGCGGCACTCAAGGCAGGGGCAGATATTTTGGTAATAGGTCGTCCGATTACGCATAGCGATAGTCCTGCAGAAACAGCGAGTGCTATCTGGGATAGTATTAAGAATGAGTGTTAAAATTAAAATTTGTGGTGTCACAAAAAAAGAAGATATTCAGGCTGTTTGTAAATTTCAAGCTGATTATGTAGGGTTTGTTTTTTATGCAGATTCTTCGCGTTATGTAAATTATAAAACAGCACAAAAACTTTCCGAGTTCATAACCTATTCTTTGAAGAAAGTGGCGCTTTTTGTTAACCCTGAGATACAAGATATACAATTAGTGATGCAAACATTGCGACCTGATTATTTACAATTACATGGAGCGGAAACTACAGAATTTATTACGGAAATTAAAATGCAATACCCCAATGTATCCATTATTAAAGCTTTAGGCATCTCTGGGAAAGAGGATTTAGAGAAAATAGTACTTTATGAATCTTTGGTAGATATTTTTATTCTTGATGCGCCGCCGCAAGAAAAAGGACTTCCTGGTGGCAATGGAGTAACATTTGATTGGAGTTTTCTTAAAGAGGTTCCTGCTATAGACTGGATGTTAAGTGGTGGGTTAAATGCTAATAATGTTGGCGATGCCATCCATATTACAAAAACAAAAGCTGTAGATGTATCTTCTGGTGTCGAAACAAAACGAGGGCATAAAACTCCTGAGAAAATAATGCAATTTATAGAAGCAGTCAAAGAAGCATCGTGATATAAGAAGGGTGATTGGAAAACAAAAAATGACTAAAGCTGAAGAGACTTATATAAATACTCCTGATGAAAAAGGGCGTTTTGGTATTTTCGGAGGACGTTTTGTTTCTGAAACTCTTATGCCATTGATTTTGGATTTAGAAAAATCTTATAGAGAAGCAAAGAGTGATGTGCAATATCAAGAAGAGTTATTAGATTTGCAGAAACATTATGTTGGTCGGCCTAGTCCTTTGTATTTTGCAGAACGCTTTACGAATTACCTTGGTGGTGCAAAAATTTATTTTAAACGTGATGAGCTTAATCATACAGGATCACATAAAATCAATAATTGTCTTGGACAGGTTTTACTTGCAAAACGCATGGGAAAAACCCGTATCATTGCAGAAACAGGGGCAGGGCAACATGGTGTCGCTGTTGCTACGGTTGCAGCAAGGTTTAATTTACCTTGTGTTATCTTTATGGGCGCAAAGGATATTGAGCGTCAAAAACCAAATGTTTTTAGAATGAAACTTTTAGGGGCGGAAATAAGAGCTGTTACGACAGGTTCTGGTACTTTAAAAGATGCTATGAATGAAGCATTACGTGATTGGGTTACGCATGTAAACGATACATTCTATATTATAGGGACGGCGGCAGGGCCGCACCCTTATCCTGAGATGGTACGTGATTTTCAGTCGGTGATTGGACAAGAAACTAAACAACAAATTTTACAATACGAGAAACGGTTGCCTGATCTTTTGGTGGCGTGTATTGGTGGAGGGTCAAATGCTATAGGGCTCTTCCACCCTTTCTTAGAAGATGAAAAGGTAAGGATTATAGGTGTTGAGGCGGCAGGGAAAGGTATAAATACGACCGAGCATTGTGCCTCATTGAGTAAAGGTACCCCAGGTGTTTTACATGGTAATCGGACATATTTATTACAAAATGAAGATGGACAAATCAATGAAGGGCATTCTATTTCTGCAGGGTTAGATTATCCAGGAATTGGTCCTGAACATGCTTGGCTTAAAGAGATAGGGCGTGTGGATTATGTTTCTTCGACCGATCAAGAAGCTTTAGATGCGTTTCAATTATGTACACGTTTAGAAGGAATTATTCCTGCTCTTGAACCTGCTCATGCATTAGCTTACGTGATTAAGGTAGCGCCTAAAATGGCGAAAGATAAAATACTTATTATGAATTTATGTGGTCGTGGTGATAAGGATATTTTCTCTGTGGCAGAGTATCTCAATATGGAGATGTCTGTATGAGTAGATTAAAAGAAAAATTTAAAAATTTAAAACAACGTCAAGAAAATGCTTTTATTAGTTTTATTACAGCAGGTGATCCTGATTTTGACACTTCATTAAGATTATTAATAGAATTGCCAAAGGCAGGAGTAGATATTATTGAATTAGGCATCGCGTTTACAGACCCGATGGCTGATGGTCCAGAGATTCAAGCATCCTCACAAAGGGCTTTAGAAGCTGGGCAAACAGTAAAAAAGACTTTAGAAATGGTGCGGTTGTTTCGTGATAATGATCAGGTAACACCCATTGTTTTAATGGGGTATTATAATCCTATATATATTTATGGTGTGGAGAATTTTCTTGAAGATGCCAAGATAGCTGGTGTAGATGGATTAATTATTGTTGATTTACCGCCTGAAGAGGATGAAGAATTATGTATTCCTTCTTCCAAACGAGGAATAGATTTTATACGTCTGATTACTCCCACAACAGATGAAGAACGTCTGAAAATATGCCTGAAAAATAGTTCTGGATTTATATATTATGTTTCTGTTACAGGAATTACAGGGGTGAATACCCCAGCACAAGATGAGGTATTCTCGGCAGTTACACGTCTCAAAAAATATACTGATTTACCCATTGGCGTTGGTTTTGGAATTAAGACTAGCGAACAGGCAAAAAACATAGCCCAAATTGGAGATGCAACAATTGTGGGGTCAGTGTTCTCTAAAACGATAAGAGAAACGCTTGACCACAACCGTAAAGCGACCAGCAAGACTATAAAAGAAACTCTAAAACTTGCACAATTACTATCAGACAGTGTAAAGTCAGCTAAGTATTAGAAAGTTGGAATAGATATGAATTGGATAAAGAATTTTGTACGCCCTAAATTAGGCAATGTGTTTTCTAAGAGCACTAAAGAAGAAGTAGTAGATGATGAAGAAGTGTTATGGATTACTTGCCCTGCATGTAAAAATATGTTTTTCCAACGTGACCTTGACGCTGTTGATAGAGTTTGTCCTACATGTGACCATCATATGCGTCTTAATACTGAGCAACGTTTGGCACAATTATTTGTCTCAGGTTACAAATTATTTGATGTGCCAGAGGTAAAAATAGATCCTTTGCAATTTCGAGATCAAAAGAAATATACAGATCGCTTGAAAGATTCAAGACAAAAAACAGGTAAGAAAGATGCAGTCTCTGTTGGTTTTGGAAAAATTTCTGATATTGACTGTGTGGTTGCGGTGCAAGACTTCTTTTTCATGGGAGGGTCATTGGGAATGGCTGCAGGAGAGGCAATTATTTACGCCGCTGAGAAAGCATTAAAGAAAAAGGCACCGCTTATTATTGTAACAGCTGCAGGTGGCGCAAGAATGCAAGAAGGCATATTATCTTTAATGCAAATGCCTCGTACTACTGTGGCTATACAAGCATTACGTAAAAAGAAATTACCCTATATTGTTATTTTAACAGATCCAACAACTGGAGGTGTTACAGCTTCTTATGGCATGTTAGGGGATATTCATATTGCAGAACCTGATGCATTAATTTGTTTTGCGGGTCCTCGGGTGATTCAAGATACGATTAATGAAAAATTACCAGAAGGTTTCCAAAGGGCAGAATATTTATTGGAACATGGTATGATTGATATGGTTGTACATAGACATAAAATGGTAGAAACATTAGGACGTATTCTTAAATTGTTAATGCATAAAAAATTAAATAGTGATGTCGCATAAAACTATAACTGAAATACAAATTCGTCATCGTTTAGAAAAATATCATCCTCAATATATTGATTTATCTCTCCAGCGTATAAAGAGGTTATTGAAATCATTAGGTAATCCTGAACAAAAATGCCCCAATATTATTCATATTGCAGGTACCAATGGAAAAGGTTCAACGCTTGCCTTTTTGTCTTCTATGCTAAAAGCAGAAGGAAAAACGGTTAATTCTTATACCTCCCCTCATCTAATAAGTTTTAATGAGCGTATCACTCTTAATGGACAAAATATTGAAAATGATGAATTAGAATTATGTCTTACAGAGGTAGAAAAGAAGAATAATGGGCAAGAAACTACTTATTTTGAAATGACTACTGCGCTTGCATTTTTAGCATTCTCTCGTCATCCAGCAGATTACCTCCTATTAGAAGTGGGTTTGGGAGGAAGGTTAGATGCAACAAATGTTATATCTACAGTATATTTAGCGATTATTACGTCTATTAGTTATGATCATGAAGAGTTTCTGGGGGATAATTTAGAAAAGATTACTACAGAGAAATTAGGGATTCTCAAACCTCACTGTTCTGCAATTATTGCCAAACAAGATAAGAGCTTGTATCGGCATATTACTAATATTGCTGAAGAAAAGAATACAGATATAAAATTATATGGACAAGATTGGAGCTCATATATTGAGCATAATCGTTTGATTATACAATATGAAACTGGTTTAATGGATTTACCTTTGCCGCAGTTAGTTGGTGATTTCCAAATTGATAATGCGAGTACTGCTTGCATGGCTGCATTGACTTTAGGGGTATCTCAGGATTCAATTGCTAAGGGGGTTATTACAGCTACTTGGCCAGCACGGTTACAAAGATTGACTAAATCAATATGGTTAGATGGTGGACATAATCCTGCTGCTGCCAAAACTCTAGCTCAATGGATAAAAGAGTATGATCAGCCAGTGAATATGATCTGTGGTATGATGAAACATAAAAGCTTGACCGAGTGGTGGGCTGCTTTTACAGGTTTACCTCTCAGTATTTATACTATACCAATCCCAAACCAAGACTGCTTTACTGCACAAGAATTAACACAGCAAGCACAAAAATCTGGTTTGCAGACTCAGACGTGCCTTAATTTACAGGATGCCTTGAAAAAAATAGGCGTCACTCGAGAACGTATCCTCATTTGTGGATCACTTTATCTTGCGGGTGATACTCTTAAAAATATTTCTGATATTAAGCCTTTTTCTTAAAAGTAACTTTTTCATTATCAATATCTACATGATCCACTATATATCCAGCCTCTAACCAAGATGCACAATGTCGTAATTTTGCTGTGGTTTCATTTCCCCACCAAGATTTTTGTTGTCTAGCTGATAATGGTAAACGAAATTTTAATATTTCACGTAACTGTTCAAAGCTTGCTTCGTATGAATCTTGGGTAAGAGACAGGAGGTGAACACGTAAAGCATCATATTTAGGAATAGGCTTAGCTTTCTGGTCAGAGGGTTTGTTGGCTGTTTTCACAGTGGTTTGAGCTAGTGGTGATGTATCACTCATTTTTATTTGTGTAGGCGGTGTAGCCTCTGCTGGCATATCGGGTTTATTTTTTTCGTCTTCTTCTGCCTTTGCAGTTCGTGCTGCGACCTCTGCTTCTAAAATTTCATTCTTTTTTGAGGCGGCGATCCCACCCAGAATAAATCCAATAATAATTCCAAAAATTAACTTAAACATAATACCTCACAAATTTATAATTACTCTATGTATAATAAAGGATTAAACTGTTTCTGTCATCTATATTTTCTTGCATTACCATAATAAAAAAGATAGATAATAAAGAATTTAAGGAATATAATGACTTATAATATAGAAACACTCTCATTGTTAGGCGACCAGTTATATGTAGCATTACATACAAAGAACACGCTCTTGCCTTTAACAGACAGTTATCCGGATTTAACAATTGATGATGCATATCAAATTTCTTTGCGTTTTCTGGAACGCAGACAGGAAAATAATGAAAAAGTGATTGGTAAAAAAATTGGGGTAACGAGTGAACCTGTTCAAACTATGCTTAATGTAAATCAACCAGATTTTGGTTTTTTAACAGATGCAATGTGGGTTAAGAATAATATTGTTGATACAAGTAAAATGATATCACCAAGAGCAGAAGCAGAAATAGCATTTCGTTTAAATAAAGATTTAAAAGGTCCGGGTGTTACGCCACAGGATGTATTAGATGCTACACAAAGCATTATGGCTTGTTTCGAGATTGTAGATAGTCGTATTAAGGATTGGAAAATTAAAATACAAGATACGGTCGCAGATAATGCTTCTTGTGGCGTTTATGTATTAGGGGATATGGAAGTTTCACCTCGGGGGTTAGACTTAACTTCACTCAAAGCGACAGTGACAAAGAATGGACAACCGCTTAGTGAAGGTATGAGCTCTGCCGTGCAAGGGTCACCTTTACATTCTGTTGCGTGGCTTGCCAATACGCTAGGTCAATATGGTATACCTTTTTTAAAAGGAGAAATTATTTTGTCAGGTTCTCTCGTTGCTTTAGAGCCTGTGAGTGCTGGAGATGAAATGTCTGTGATGATCGATTGTCTTGGGAAATGTGACGTAAAATTTATTTAGGTGTTTTTTTCTTAGTTTTGGCTTCTTGAATTGCTATGTCTTCTGGGGAGGGAGAAGGTGTATTGAGTGCTTCCTTTATTTTATCAGACAGTGGTAATTGTCCTGCTTTCCATAAAGCATCGAAGGATAACCAAGCTGGTGGAGAACTTACACGTACTACTTTACACCCGGTTTCAGATTTAAACCCAATTAAGGATTTAGCAGGAATATGTGCTATATTCCCCTTTTCTACCTTATAAGATGACTTTCCTAATAAAATGGTTAATTCACCCTCTAAAACAAAAATAGCTTCATCAAATATAACAGGTATATGTTCTTTTGTTTTTTGGCCTTTTTTCCACACATCAACAGTGATACCCATATTGGGGCTATGGTCTATTACTAAGGCACTTTTATTCCCTTGTGTTTTGCCACGTTCTTCAAAGAATTCACGACAGTCTGCTTGATTTAATTTTTGAGGATCAAATTCACCGTTCTTGCTCTCTTTGATACGGTTGGGGTCGAAAACAGTAATCATGGATCTTATTCCTCTCTTATAGTGTAGAGTTTATCCATTCTACGAGGTTAGTTTTAGAGCTAGCTCCCACTTTAGTGGCAACATTTTTTCCTGACTGGAATAAAATCATGGTTGGGATTGACCTGACACCAAAATTGGTTGGTGTTTTTGGGTTTTCATCAATGTTCATTTTCATAATAACAACTTGCTCGCCCATTTCTTTTGCGATTTCATCTAAGATAGGAGCAATTTGTTTGCAAGGTCCACACCATTCTGCCCAAAAATCAATAAGTACCAGTTTTTCTGTTTGGTTAATTTGTGTTTCAAAGTCACTATCTGTGACGTTAATAATCTCTGACATTAGTATGCTCCTATTTAAAAAAAGAGTTAATCCATTCTTCGTTCAGCTTCAGACGTAGCGTCGTGTTTAGTAACAAAGTTCTTATCTGTTAACTCAATGTTTCCTATCATTTCTATGTTTCCAATTCTAATATAAACATTATTTATGATATTTCTCAAGTGTATGTTTCTAGAATTGGTATGAGATGTTCCTGATTAAGAATCGTATGTGTTCCGTTTGCTGTCCAAACTAGCCATGTATTGATATTTTTAGACGGGTGCAAAGAAGATACAAGGTGAAAATAAAATGCCATTTGTTGTAAATAGCCTTTTGGGATTTCTTCATATGTTGTTGGAATATGCCGATTAGTTTTATAATCAGCGATGATAATGTTATCATTAGTTTCTATATAAACATCTATCTTGGCAAAAATATGTTTTTTCTTCCCATTAGGTAAAACGACTGTACCTATTATGGGTGTTTCCATACGAGCATCGGTAGAATGTAGAATTGAAAACTCGGGTGTTTCTAGGATGCGTAATACCTCAAAAATAATCTCCTCAATTATTTTTTCTGGTAATGTTGTTTTATAAAATAGTCTAAAGGCTTGCAAAGCTGTGTTCCACTTTTCTTTTTTTATAGACTCTGTGGGAGATGATTGAGAAAGAGAGGAGAGAGATTCTAATAATTTATGTGTGGTTTTGCCCCGTTCTATTGCATGCGGGTTATTATTTTTATATTCATAATTAGATTTAGATAATAAAGACGATACACTGTTTATGGTTTGGCTGGTTTCTTCTGGGGGTATTCTATCTAACCAATCAGGCTTTATAATATTTTTATGAATTTCTAGTTTTGGTATTTTATCTTGTTTTTTATGATTAACGAGACTTTGTTGACCCATACGATAAATACTCGTGTCTTCTTTACATTTATTACCTTTCTGTTTGAGAACGTCTTGAGCAAGAGAATACCAGCTATGTTCATTTTGTTTACCGTTACTTGGAAGAAACCCTGTGATATAAATATAATCACAAGCACGTGTTATGGCGACATAGAATAATCGTTTATATTCTGCTAAAGTCTTCTGTTTTTGTTCTTGATCTATTGTTTTATGCCATTCTGTCTTGTTCTCGTTTGTAGGAGACCAAATGGCGATGCCTTCATGGTTTATAAATGTAGAAGATCCATTTTTTTGTGTGTCTAAGGGGGGTCTGCAAGCGTCGGGTAGAAAAACGATCGGAGCTTCTAGACCTTTGGCACCATGAATTGTCATAATACGAACAACACTACCTCCTTGTTCCATATCTCTTTTGATCTCTGTCTCACGACTTTCAACCCAGTGTAAGAATCCTTGTAAAGAAGCGATGTGATGACGTTCATATTCTAAAGCAAGATCTAAGAAAGCATTTACAGGATCATCGACTTCTACCCCTAATCTTTCTTTCAATAAAACTCGTCCCTCTAAAACGCTTAAAAGGTGCATATAAAATTCAAAAGGCGGTAATTGATCGGCAAGGTTGAGCATTGTCTCAAAACGGTATAATGCGCCTTGCATACGTTTTGTATTTTCGTCCTGAGTGGTTTTGAACTTATATTGTTGTAAGTTGTACCATAGAGTTTTATCGTGTCTTCCGATAGACAGTATTTGTAAGTCTTCTTCTGATAAACCACCCAGAGGACTACGTAAATAGCAGGCAAAAGACAAATCATCTTCTGGTAATAAACAACATGAACCAAGTGCTATTAAGTCCATAACGGCTATTTGTTGCGTTAAAATCATTCTATCGGCTCCTGCAACAGGAATGCCGAATGCTTTGAGGACACGGAGTAAGTCTTGTGCAAATCCTTTGCGTGTTTGCACAAGAATCAAAATATCACCTGCCTGATAGTTTTGTTTTTGTATTAAATGACAAATTTTATGACCAATTTTTTCAGCAACACGTAAACGTGCTTCTTTTGTTTCTTTTTTCACAGATAAGTTATCAAATGCATCACCATAGTCTTGTGGTTCATTTTTCTCATATTCCCAAAGTTCAATACACCCTATGTTTTCGTGACGGTGTGCTACATGTTTTATTGAATCCGTTTTGGTTGATAATGCAGTGTTCATCATATTGTGTTCACAGATATAATCAACAAATTGTAAGATTTGTGGCACGGAACGACGAGATTTTATCAAAGAAACGGATTTAAAATCTTGATTTGCCTGAGAGGCTTTTGACGAAAAATGTATTCTCATTTTTTCAAAAGCATTAGGATCAGCACCTTGGAAACTAAAAATAGATTGTTTCTCATCACCTACAGCAAAAACACTACGTTGATTATTGCGTGCGGAGTCACCTGTAAAGAATTCTGCTCCTAATGCTTTTATTACTTCCCATTGTAGTGGATTTGTATCTTGTGCTTCATCTATTAAAATATGATTAAGTCCACCATCCATTTTATATAATACCCATTGGGAAGCTTTCTTTTCAGTTAGAAGTTTTACTGTTTTCTCAATTAAATCATGATAATCTAATAATCCTCTATATTGCTTTTCTTGTTCTACAGTTTCGATGAGACTATCGGCAAATTCATAAATAACCGTAGTGATTTCATAAGTGAGAGCTTTACATCTTAGGTGTTCAGCATGTTCATATATTTTTTCCCATTCTGTTAATTGTTCTAAAATAAAAGGGTGTTTGTCTGCTAAAGATTTGGTGATTAATGATGCACGAGGTTTACCCCCTGTTGTAAGAAATATTTTTGAGAATACTTTCCAATATGAATCTTCTGAATGTTCATGAAGAAAATCGGTTAAGCGTTGTGCAAGTGCTTGATCTCTCTTGGAAGAATTGTTTAGGGGAGCGCATATTTTCTTAATATTCTGGTAATTAATTTTTTGAAGAGCGTCTTGTATAATTTGTTCTGTGCTTATAATATTTGTAATATTAAGACTCTTCTTTAAGATGGACTCTCTTTCAGGGTTTTGAAATATGTCTCTCTTCTCAATTATATTTTCTGCGAAACGATAAAAATTATCTTTTGATAACCGTCTTGTTAATAAAGATAAGGTCGACATAAGCTTTTTATCGCCAAAATTGGTTAAAATGTTATGGAGCTTTTGTTTAATCAATGCTGATTTTTGATACTCATCTATGAGACGAAAATTAGGAATAATTTCAGCTTCTAAAGGAAACCTATGTAATAAGGATTCACAAAAGGCATGGATGGTTTGTATTTTCATACCCGATGGTGTTTCAAGGAGTTTTGCAAATAACCCTCTGATCGTTTTTATTTGTTTTTGGTCAGGTTCATGTCCAATGCGTTCTTTAACGGCGTATTTTAGTTCTTTATCGGGTAGAACCACCCAGTTTACTAATACATCAAAAAGTCGTTCTTGCATTTCGGTTGCTGCGGCACGGGTATATGTTAGGCATAATAATTTTTCAGGAGGGGATCCTTCTAATAGCAAGCGTATGATCCGTGTTACTAGTATATAAGTTTTACCTGATCCTGCATTGGCACTAACCCATGCTGAATGTTGGGGGTAGGATGCAATATGATGTGGTTCTTGAGAGGTCATGTTTCTTCTTTCTCTCCTGTACCCCATTCTAATTTACGTGATAAATGTTCATAATCACTTTTATATTTGACCCATTCGGGGCGTAGATAGGGGGTGTAAGGAGTATCAGAAGATTGATATCGCGTAATCAATGTAGAGAGGCTTTGTTTTAAATCATGAATAAACCGGTCATCAATTTCTTTAAAGAAAAGTTCACCAGCTGGGTAACCTCCTGTGATTTTTACATAGATTAATGAGTCAATCTTTTTTGCGTCTATATCCGTGAATCCTCCTTTTCTTGCTATGAGGGCCTCTAAAGGCATCTGTGGGTTTTGTAATTTTTTTACATCCGTTGTACCGAACGCCGGGGGGAGACCTGTCTTATAATCTAATATAGCTATTTTACCATTTTGTAATACTTCTATACGGTCTGCTTTGGCTGTAAGAGTAAAATGATCATTGATTTTTAATTCACCTTTTTGTTCGACGTAAATATTAGATATGTTTTCTCGCCGTTTCTTTTCAAATACGGCTAACCATTGTGCTAAAGATTCAAAACGTGGCCACCAATAAGAAAGAATCTCTTCCCCGCCACGATAGTTTAATGATTCTTCACGAGCAATGTCTTGAAATATATTAACTAAATCATCTGGTAATTCTTGCGGGTATTTAAGTATGAATAATTCGAGACACTTATGAATAAAACTTCCTCTCATAGCGGCGTCAGCTTCTTGTTCTAGGGGAGGTAATCTCTTAAGACGTAAAATTTTAGAGGCATAGATTTCATAAGGGTTACGTTGCAATGTTTGGATTTGTGTTACGGATAATGATTTTGGTCTGTCTTCAATATTTGGGCAAGGGCTAGGGCGTTCTTCTGCTTTGATAGTTTCAACGTTATGTAAAGAATTCCATAAATCTAATAAATATTTTGGTTCAGGAATTTGTACATCACTGTTGAGTCCTTGGGTAAATGCCTTCAGTCTGGAAATCCAACGTGAAGGAAGCATAGTTGTACCATTTTCTTTTTTTGCACGTGTTAATAATATTTTTGGTGCATGAGCTAGTTGCATAAAATCATGTGCGGCAAGTCCAATACGACGTTCTGGAGATGTCATGCCCAAGGTCATACGTATAGGATGTGATAACCAAGGACTCGCCTTAATAACGCTTGGCCAACTTCCTTCATTGAGACCTCCCAGAATAACAAAATCGGCATCATATAAACGTGCTTCAAGCAAACCCATAATGGCTAACCGTGGGTGGTGGTTATAAGCATCACGCACAGTTTTTTGTTTTAAGGCATATTCAATAATGCCTCGCCAATCACGTTTCGGGAGTGTTATATTTTCGCCAGATCTTTGTAGCTCTTTTAAGGTTTCTAATGCAGATTGTCCTGCATCACTTACCCATAATTGAGACGAATCATTAACTAAATTTTCTGCGGTTTGTGTTAACGCTTTTGCTAAGGTAGATACATTTACTGTATTCTCAAGATTTGTAAAAGGTATAAAGCAAGTATCTAGGTTATCTATGAATGTTCCTATTTCTTCTTTTATTTTATTATCACGAAGTTTTGAAATTTCCGACTTTATGGTTTGTACTCCTGATAATAGACTCGGACCGCGTAGGATATGTCTTTCTAATAAACGTGATAATTGTAAAGAAGCATGACGTGATATAGAGACACAAGTAAAAGGGTGTTTCAATAAAGATAATAGGGCAACAGAAGCAAACCCTTCTTCTATTGTTTGCAAAATAAGACATAGAAACACACCTAATTTGTGATGCAGTAAAGATATACCAGCGGTGTCATCAATATATATATTCCATCGTTCTAATTCTGACTTTACCCGTCGAGCTAGTTGACGATTGGCTGTAACTAGGATTGCTTTTTTATCTTTTTCTTCTAAAATTTCTCGTAAAGCCAAAACAATAACGCCTGCTTCACTTTGTGCGTCTGGTGCTTCAAGTAACGAAAATTTATCAAAAACGTCTGATAAATTAAAATCTTTATGAGATAAAGTGTCCCAATGTTGGGTTGCCTTGGCAGGACAGAGAACTTGTTTCATGAATGCTAACCGTGATGTACATTTATGATTTGGTAAATGCGGCAAAGGAAGAACGTCTTCACGTTGATAATCTAACGTTTGTAATAAATGAAAAAATCCAGATTGTGCATGTGTATGCTCTTCTTCTAAGCTTTCCCAGTCCTCGTTAGACATATCTTGATCTAATCCAGGTAAAACAGCAATGCCATACGGTAAGGAGATAGTATGTTTTAGAAACTGAGAAACAACAGGTTTGCTACCAGTAGAACCAGCAATAATAATCGGTTTTTGAGGAGGTGTTTCTTGCCATATCTTACTTTGTAAAGCTAACAAAGCACTCCATCTTTGGGTAGGATCTAAATATCCTGCTTCTTGTTTGATAGTTGGCCATGTACGTCCGATAATTTCTAGGAACTGAATTGTCATTTGCCAATTATCATTAAAATAGTTTGGCACAATCTGTGCAAGAGCTTCAAAGGAAACATCCTCTGTTTGCATTTGTTCAAATAAATCACCTAATTCCCCTGCCATATCTATGGCTTGAGTCTTTGATTGTAAATGACCTGTTAATTTTCCCCATTTATAAATTAAAGGTAATAATGTTAAGTCTCGTTCTAGTCCTGATACAGCAGGGGCAATTGTGAACTCTTGAGATGTTTGAAAAAATAACATTTCTTCATCCACTGTTCCCAAAGGGTAAATATGAGGTAATAATATTGGCTTGTCTTTGCAATATTCAAAAAATATATTTTGCAAAATACGTACGGCACGTTTTGTTGGTAAAAATATCGTAAAATCTTGTGGTAGGAAAGGTTGATCAAAATGTCCTCCCCAGTTAGGTGAGTTTAGAATCGTTTCTGCTAAAC
>CAYMEP010000007.1:0-18300 GCA_964389695.1 uncultured Rhodobiaceae bacterium
CGGAATGTCCTTTGTCTGCCTGCTATGAGTTGCCTGCGAAGACAAAAAAACAAATATATCAAAGGTTGCGTACAATTTGTTTGATGGAAACTTTATATGCGACGGGTTTGCGTGTTAGTGAGTTAGTATCTCTGAAACATAAGGATATTCATATAAAACAACAAATATTAATTGTGTATGGTAAAGGAAATAAAGAACGTATTGTACCCTTAACATCTGTTGCTATTAAGGCTTTATTACAATGGTTAGATTGTCTAAAAGAACAGGGAAATGATAAGAATTCTAAATACTTGTTTCCATCAAATGGAGTGAAAGGTCACTTAACCCGTCAACGGTTTACACAGATTCTAGATGATGTTGTTATTTCTACAAAATTGAGCCTAAAGAAAATTTCTCCCCATATTTTACGTCATGCGTTTGCGACTCACTTATTACACCATGGTGCTGATTTACGTTCTGTACAAGCTATGTTGGGGCATAAAGATATCTCTACAACACAAATTTATACGCATGTGTTGTATGAACGAAAACAACAATTAATTGAACAAAAGCACCCTTTATCACAAAATAAGGATATCTTTTAGTACCGTGATATGATTTCTATGCTTTTCTATAGGTATAAATTGTCTTATAGTATACCGTATTTATCTTTCTAGTGAGGACATGATGCAATTTTATTTAGACTTTGAGAAAAACATTGCTGCCTTAGAAGCGCAAATAGAAGAGTTGCGGTCTACTGTGACTGATAATGATTCTATGGATATAGAAAATAATATTGTACAAATAGAAAAGAAAATACAATTAGAGTTAAAGAAACTTTATAGCGATCTTGATCCTTGGCAAAAAACACAGGTTGCGCGTCATCCTGCACGACCGCATGTTATTAATTATATTGAGGAATTAGTTGATGATTTTACGCTGTTAGCTGGCGACCGTTTGTTTTCAGAGGATAAGGCAATTATTGGCGGAATTGGTAGATGGCATGGTCGTCCTGTTGCGATCATAGGACATGAAAAAGGGTTTGATACAGAAACACGCCTGATACATAATTTTGGTATGGCTCGCCCTGAAGGTTATCGTAAAGCTATTCGTATCATGAAAATGGCAGAACAATTCCAACTACCTCTTGTGACGTTGATTGATACATCGGGTGCTTATCCTGGTATTGGTGCTGAAGAGCGTGGACAAGCAGAAGCCATAGCACGTTGTACGGATCAATCTTTGCAATTGTCTGTTCCCTTTGTATCTGTAATTATAGGAGAAGGAGGGTCTGGTGGTGCTGTTGCATTAGCTTCAGCTAATTCTATTTTAATGTTAGAACATTCTATTTATGCTGTGGCTTCTCCAGAAGCTTGTGCCTCTATTTTGTGGCGTTCTAAGGATTATACAAAGGATGCAGCCAGAGCCTTAGGGGTTACCGCGCAAAGCTTAGTGAAATTAAAAGTTATTGATCATGTTCTCTCAGAACCGTTAGGAGGGGCACATCGTCAACCAACGACAATGATTAAGAAAGTGGGTATTGCGGTTGATAAAGAGTTAAATAAATTAGGTCAATTGAGTGCGAAGAGTTTACTTGAAGCTCGAAGAGATAAATTTCTTGCTATGGGTCGTGTTCTTTAAAATATAATTTGTTCTAAGTTTCTTGCCCGCAGCAATGTTTATATTTTTTTCCTGAACCACAAATACATGGGGCATTGCGTTTAGGTGTATCTTTTTTTGTATGATTATCGTTGGTTCTATCTTCTGCTATAGGCATAGGTTCCAGTTGTACATTCATAATAGATTTTGTGACATTAAAACGTAGTGTTTCTAACATATTAGAAAATAAATTGAAGGCTTCTAATTTATATTCTGCCAATGGATCTCTTTGTCCAATGCTTCTTAGATTAACAGCTTGACGTAAGTGTTCTAGTGTTAATAGGTGCTCACACCATTGTTGGTCTAATGTTTGTAACATCAATGTTTTTTCAATATCTTTCATTAAGGATTCACCGAATTCGTCATTACGCATTTTTGCAATTTTATTTGTTGCATCTATGAGTTTCTGGCAGAACTCTTCTACACCGACTCCTTCACTATGGGCCCATTCCTGTAGAGGTAGATTATGACCAAAAATTTCCTGTATGCTTTTTTCAATACTATCTAAATCCCATTGGTCAACATAGCTGTTATTGGGAATGTATAGATCAATTAAATCATTAATAAGTTGATGGCGCATATCCTCAACCATTTCTTGAATATTGTCTTGATTCATAATATCGATACGTTGCTCAAAAATGACTTTACGTTGTTCATTCATAACATCATCAAATTTTAGGACATTTTTTCTCATGTCAAAGTTGTGACCTTCGATTCTTTTCTGGGCTCGCTCCAAGGCCTTGTTGACCCATGGATGTGTAATAGGCTCTCCTTCTTCTAATCCTATTTTTTGTAACATTCCGTCTAAACGGTCTGTACCAAAAATTCTCATAAGGTCGTCTTCAAGACTTAAAAAGAAATGAGATTCTCCTTGGTCACCTTGACGGCCTGAACGTCCTCGTAATTGATTATCAATACGACGGCTTTCATGACGCTCTGTTCCAATGATACATAAGCCACCAGCTTCTAAGGAAATATGCCTTTTTTCTTCTATATCTTTTTTAATACTCTGAGATAATGTTTTTATTTTTTCTTCCGACATATTACTTTGAGTTTCATGTTCAAGGCGCATGTCTAAATTACCACCTAATTGGATATCTGTTCCTCTACCTGCCATATTTGTTGCAATGGTTACGGTAGATGGCACGCCTGCTTGTGCAATAATATATGCTTCTTTCTCATGGTAGCGTGCATTGAGTACATTATGCTTAATTTTGTGTTTTTTGAAATGTTGAGAGAGTAATTCAGATTTTTGGATACTGGTGGTGCCTACGAGAACAGGTTGGTTCCTTTTTTGACAAGTTGACGTGAGTTGAATGATCGCTGTAATTTTTTCTTCTTCTGTACGATAAATCTCATCATGGTGGTCGTGACGTGCAATCGGTGTATTTGTAGGAATTTCTAAAACATCCAAATTATAAATATCCATAAACTCGTCTTGTTCTGTAAGGGCGGTACCTGTCATACCTGATAGGGTCTCGTACAGACGGAAATAGTTTTGGAATGTTATAGACGCTAATGTTTGATTTTCTGATTCTATTTTTGTATTTTCTTTTGCTTCTAAGGCCTGATGTAGGCCGTCTGAGAGCCGTCTTCCTGACATCATACGTCCTGTAAATTCATCAACTAGAACCACTTGCTTATTTTTGATGAGGTAATCTCTATCTTTAAAAAATGCTTTATGTGCACGTAAAGCATTCACAACATGATGAACAATGGTTACATTCTCAATGTTATAAATAGAGCTACCTTCTGCAATCAAATTATTTTTTAATAATAATGTTTCTATGTGTTCATTGCCTACTTCTGTTAATGTAGCGTTACGTGTTTTTTCATCTAATTCATAATCCTCATTATTTAAATGGGGGATTAATTTATTAATGGTTAAATATAATTCTGATAAATCGTCGGTTTCACCAGAAATAATTAATGGAGTTCGGGCTTCATCAATCAAAATTGAGTCTACTTCATCGACAATAGCAAAATAATGGTCTTTTTGATTCATATCTTCGATAGAATATTTCATATTATCTCTCAAGTAATCAAAACCAAATTCGTTGTTGGTGCCATAGGTAATATTTGCTTCATATGCTATTTTACGTTCTGAATCATCCATATCATTCAGAATGCACCCTGTGGTTAGTCCTAAGTATTGATGGACTTTTCCCATCCATTCAGAATCACGTTTTGCAAGGTAATCATTGACTGTAATAACGTGAACTTTCTTCCCTGTTAAGGCGCGTAAATAACAGGGTAAAGTTGCAGATAATGTTTTACCTTCTCCCGTTTTCATTTCCGCTATCTTACCTTCATGTAGAACCATCCCGGCGATTAATTGTACATCATAGTGTCTTTGTCCCAAGGTGCGAAATGCGGCTTCTCTTGCCACAGCAAATGCAGGCTCCAAGATAGAATCTAATGTGGCGCCTTCGGCAAGTTGTTGTCTGAATTTTTGAGAGTAATTCTTGAGTTCTTGCTCATTGAGCGCCTTTAATTCTGGTTCTAAAGCATTAATGGCTTGTACACGCTGTAAGTAAGGTTTTAATTTACGCTCATTACTTGTTCCAAAAAGAGCTTTTGCAATATTTTTCAAATTTAACATTTATAACCTTGTTTACTTGCCGACCTTAATAGACTTCTTGTATCATAAATGTATTTAATACACTATAATAATTAGGGTATATAAATTTCATATATAGGAAACAATATGTCTCAAAAAAAAATATCACCATTAGCTCCTAAGGTTTTCCCTAAATTACCTATAATTCCTGGTATAGAAATGGGTGTCACTTCAAGCTATTTTTATGATAAGAGTGCACCTTATAAGGGGCGGGATGATTTACTTTTTTTTACCTTTGCACCAAAAACAAAAATGGTTGGTGTATTAACGAAATCTTCAATGCCTGCCGCTCCTATAGATTGGTGCCGTACTTTGTTGCCGAAAGGAAAAGCCCGAGGATTAGTTATAAATGCAGGAAATGCTAATGCTTTCACAGGTAAGAAAGGCAGTAAGTCCGTCTTATCAATTGCAAAAACAGCGGCAAATATACTACAAACAACGCCCGAAAATATTGTATGTGCCTCTACGGGTGTTATAGGTGAAGTTCTTGAGCCTAAGCCCATAGAACAAAGCTTGAAACATATTGCTATGGAAGGCTTCGAGAATAATATTTGGACAAAAGCAGCCTCTGCTATAATGACCACTGATACATTTCCTAAAATGGTAACAAGACAAGTGAAAATTGGGAATACAATGATTACTTTGAACGGGATTGCTAAAGGGTCGGGTATGATTGCTCCTGATATGGCAACTATGCTTGGCTTCTTTTTTACAGATGCTAATTTGCCCATTTCTATTTTACGTGGTTTGCTGAAAGCAGCTGTAGATGAAAGCTTTAACTGTATTACTGTCGATAGTGATATGTCCACTTCTGATATGGTTTTACTCTTTTCCACGGGTCAATCTCTTCGTTTAGATACAAAAGACAATCCTATAAAATCTATTCATGATAAGCGGTTGAAACTTTTATCTGCGGCTCTCAAAGAGGCTTGCCAAGATTTGGCACAACAAATTATACGTGATGGTGAAGGAGCGAGTAAATTTATTACTGTTAAGGTTAAAGGTGCCAAAAGTGATATGTCGGCTCGTAAAATTGCTTTGTCCATTGCCAATTCTCCCTTGGTCAAAACAGCGATTGCTGGTGAAGATGCAAATTGGGGGCGTTTAGTAATGGCAGTTGGAAAGTCAGGTGAACCTGCCCTAAGAGATAAATTAAAGATTTCTATGGGGGGTATTATGATTGCTCGTAATGGTTGTGTGGTTAAAAATTATGATGAACGTCTTGTGGCAGAACATATGCAGAAGACAGATATTATTGTTGAAGTTGATATTGGTTTAGGCAATGGCAAAGCGCAAATATGGAGTTCGGATCTCACACATGAATATGTTACGATTAATGCTGATTACCGTAGTTAAGTAAAGAGGGTATACATATGGATATATGTCTTGTCGTTGCGTGTGCTTTAATTGACAAAGATGGGCGTATTCTTGTGACTCAACGCCCTGAGGGTAAAAACATGGCGGGGTTCTGGGAGTTCCCTGGGGGAAAGATTGAATCTGGAGAAACACCAGAGCAAGCTTTAATACGTGAATTAAAAGAGGAACTTGGGATAGATGTTCATGACTCTTGTTTGGCACCCTTTAGTTTTGTAAGTCATGCTTATGAGGAGTTCCATTTATTGATGCCTCTTTATCTTTGTCGAAAATGGAAAGGACAAATTACAGCGTGTGAATTACAAAATATGCAATGGGTATTGCCCCGTAATCTTTTAGATATAGACATATTACCTGCGGATACTTCATTGGTAGCGATGCTACGAGACTATTTATAATTTTTCTTCTTTTGTGCCCAAGGCATATGCTAATGATGTTTTAGCACTTCCCCGGGGTAGGGGCTTTTGTTGACTTTTATGCGGTGCCCATGCTGATAAATAATAAATATCGAATTTAACTGATAATTTTCCATTTTCTGTAGAAAAACGACTTTGGTACTCCTCTAAAACAGAAAAGAGGCTTTTTTTCGTTAACCCCCTGCGAGAGCGTTCATGTAAAATATTACCTTCGCCCATATAACGTAAATCTTGTAAAATAGATAACGGGTTTTGATAATTCACGGTTAAGGTATCACAATCGGCGACTGGGAGTGCAAACCCTGTACGTTGTAGTAGATCTCCAACTTCTCTTATTTGTGCACAAGGGTGAATATGTGCTTTTGTTCCTTTTTCCATTTCGGCATATAAAAATGCTTGACGTAAATCTTGTAATGTTTCTCCTCCTGCCATTGTACCTAAGAAAAAACCATTTGGCATAAGAGTTTTACGTATCTGGATAAGTGTCCCAGGTAAATCATTCACAACGTGTAATCCACCAAGCGTGATGATGAGATCAAAACTATGTGATTTAAAAGGAAACTGTTCTTCATCTAAGACGAGATGAGGGTGACTTGCTATGCTGGGGCTGGCGGTGATAATCTTTTGTGCTTTGATTTGGAGTGCGGGTATAGAGGCTAAAAAATGAGGATGGGGGGTTATCACTAAACAATTTGAGAATGTTCTTTGAATATCCAATAAACGCTCATTTATATTTTGAGCAACATGTTGAAAGATAAACCCATGATCTTTGATATGATTTGCATTTCTTTGATGAAATTTCCGACGTAATTTTTGATCAAAAATTTGTGGCACTTTTGTTTTCATGTACAGATTATGACAAAATTTGAGAAGAAGTGCAAAATAGTTTTGAAGATTGTAATGTACAACCTATACTCTTACCCATGTCTAAGATCTATAATTTGGTTATAAATGCATTCAAGGGGCTGATTGATATGGTATTGCCACCAATGTGCGTACTATGTCGATGTGATTTAGCGCATAGCCCTGCTTTATGCAGTAATTGTTGGTCGGGGTTGGATTTTATTAATGGACCTATTTGTACAAGAACGGGTGTTCCTTTACCGTTCGATCTGGGATATGAAATGGTTTCTCTCAATGCCATGATGTCTCCCCCACCTTATGATAGGGCACGGTCTGCTTTATATTATACAGGAGCAGCACGACAACTTCTGCATAAATTTAAATTTTTTGATTCTCCTGAAATGGCACAGATTATGGTTCCTTGGTTAAAGACGGCGGGTGAAGAATTATATGATGGTGCAGATTTTTTACTTCCTATTCCTCTTCATTCTAGAAGAATATTATTTAGAAAATTTAACCAATCTGCAGAATTGGCACGTGGTCTTTCAGACGTAACAAGTATTCCAATGAAAATTGAATGGCTTCAACGTGTTCGTTTTACGAAACAACAAGTTGGGTTGACACGGCGTGTTCGAAAACGGAATTTAAAAAATGCATTTTCTATCAATAAAAAAGTGATTTCAAAATTAAAAGGTGCGCATGTTATTTTAGTGGATGATGTTATGACCACAGGGGCAACTGTTGAGGCTTGTACCAAAGTTTTACGTAAAGCTAAGGTGAAAAGAGTTGACGTATTAACGGTTGCGCGTGTGGTTAAGAATAAAATAAGTGATGTGCCTACTATTGTATAAAAACACTTTATTTGTTAGTTGTCTTGCTGAATAATATATTAGGAGAGAAAAATGTTTATATCAGAAGCTTTAATTATTTTAGCAACGACTGGGGATCCAAGCGCATTACAATCAGAATTAGGAGGGGTTGTGGTAGAAGATTTACCCATGAGTTCTGCGGTTTTAACGGGTGGAGAAAGGTATGCACCCCCTGCGTTAGTTGTTAATGGTACAGTGTATCGTATGGTTCACCCTGATAAAACAACTGATAATATGGTTATACAAACAGGTAATCTTATTGTGCGTCTTGATGTTGGGCATAGCGAAAAAGATAATGTAGTACGTGCAGTTGCTGCCGCAAAAGTAAAAAAACTTGAAAATGTTAATGGAAACTGGGGCAACCAAAAAACAATTTTATCTGATGAATTTTTATCTTTAGCGTTAGAAGGAACACCAGAAAGATTACAAAAAGTAATTGGCGGAAAAATTAAAAACAATCTTAGTACAAATAACACTGTATTAAGAAATGGAGAGAAATATGTTTCTTCTGCGTTAGCTGTCAACGGTACAGTTTACCGTATGATCTATCCTACTTACACAATGGATAATTTCATTATATCAACCAATGGTTTGGTCATAAGGTTGGATGCTGGTAATAGTGAAAAAGATAATGTATTGCGTGTAGTTTCAGCATCTTCTGTAGATGGCGTCATGGTTTATAAGAGCCGTGGGGAAACATTTTTTGGGAGATTGAAAAGTAAGTTAGGTTTCTAAATTAGTCTCGGAAATCTTACCAATCAAAAGTGGGGGTGAAAACGTTAGTTTTCGCCCTCACTTTTTTGTGCAAAATCCCATATAATTCACAGATATATTTGGAGAAGCCTCCCAAACTCCTGACAGAATTTTATAAACGACACCTATGAGGTCTTGTTTTTCAAACCCAATATTTTCCAAATCTTTCTGTAGTTCCTTGGGCGTTATAAATTTATGCCAGTTATGTGTGCCTACAGGGAGCCATTTTAAAATATATTCTGCACCAATAATTGCCAAAGCAAATGATTGGGGTGTTCTGTTTAGTGTTGCAAAAAACATAATGCCTTTGGGTTGGAGTAATGTATAACAACTTTCTAAGAAACTTTGCCGGCAAGCTACATGCTCTAATACTTCCATATTGAGAATAATATCATATTGTGCAGAAGATTTTGCGATTTCTTCTGCGCTAATGGCTCGATAGTCAATATCGAGATTTTCTTGTTTGGCATGAATTTTTGCAATTTCTATATTTTTCTCTGAGGCGTCAATTGCTGTGACAGTTGCTCCTAACCGCTTTATAGGTTCGCTGAGTAAGCCACCTCCGCAGCCAATATCTAATACTTTAAGTCCTTCTAATGGTTTTTGGGTTTGGAAAGGTAAATTAAAATGTTTAGATATTTTTTGTCGAATATACATAATCCGTTGTGGATTAAATTGATGTAACGGCTTAAACTTTCCTGTTGGTGACCACCATTCTTCTGCCATCGCAGTAAATTTAGCGATTTCTTTTTGGTCTATGCTTTTTGCTTGTGGATTTTCTTTTTTCATATTTTCTATCTCATGCCGATGATATTGCTTTTTATCACTATTTTCGTATAAAGATAGCCTAGCTTATGCAATATGAGAATATTATGTCAGAATCTAAAAGAATTGTTATGAAATTTGGAGGAACCTCGGTAGGAAATATTGAGTGTATCCGGAATGCTGCGGAACATATTAAACGAGAAGTCTCAGCGGGGTATGAAGTTGCTGTTGTTGTTTCGGCTATGAGTGGAGAAACGAATCGTTTAATTAGTCTAGTACGGGATATTTTTCCTGATTTTCATCATACTCATCCTTCTGCTTCAGCCTATGACACCATCCTTGCTTCTGGGGAACAAGTGAGTATTAGTTTGTTGACAATGATGTTACATAAAATTGGGATTCCTGCACGTGCATGGCTTGGATGGCAATTACCGATTGAAACAAATGATCAGCATAATTATGCGCGTATCACCAATATTGGTGTGGAAAAAATTGAAATGGGGTTCGCTCGTGGAGAGGTATCTGTCATTGCGGGATTTCAAGGGGTGAGTCCTAAAGGACATGTGACGACATTAGGGCGTGGGGGGTCTGATACTAGTGGAGTGGCTGTGGCCGTTGCTTTGGGTGCGCAAAGATGTGATATTTACACAGATGTTGATGCGGTCTATACGGCAGATCCTAATATTGTACCAGAAGCTTCGCCTCTATCACATTTAAGTTATGAGGAGATGTTAGAGCTGGCTTCATTGGGGGCAAAGGTTTTACAAACGCGGTCTGTAGAATTGGCAATGAAATATGATATACCTTTAAGGGTGCGTTCGAGTTTTATAAACCCCATGTTGGTTAATACCGGAACCTTAATTTGTAATGAGGAGATTATGATGAGTCCAACTACTGTACAGGAACAAAAAACGATTAGTGGTATTACGTATGTTCGTAATGAGGCTAAAATTACCCTTAGAGACGTGACAGATAAACCTGGTGCTGTTGCTACGATTTTTTCTATTTTGGCTCAAACAGATATTAACGTAGACATGATTGTACAAAATATTTCTGCTGACCAAGCACATACAGATGTTACTTTTACCTTGCCATATCAAGATATAGATATTGCTGTGAGTGCAATCCAGAAAGAAGAAAAAATAATTCAATATAGGCAATGTGAACATTCTGATGGCTTTACGAAAATTTCTATTGTTGGTATTGGTATGAAAAGTCATACAGGTGTTGCAGAAACAATGTTTTCTGCTTTAGCCTCTGAAGGAATCAATATTCACATTATTTCTACGTCTGAGATCAAAATTAGTGTATTAATTGATGACGTGTATACGCAAAAGGCAATTAAGGCTCTACATAAGGCCTATGAATTAGAGTAAATTTGCGGAGGAAGATCATGCCCCTTACTATGGAAGGACCGCGTTTATTATTACGTCGTTTACGTAAAGTGATGGTGGATTATTCTGATTACCAGGTACGTCTTAATCATATTGTACAACTTATTGCGACAAGTATGAATGTGGAAGTGTGTTCTATTTATCTAAGGTGCACTGACGATACGTTAGAATTATATGCTACGGAAGGGCTATCACAAGAGGCAGTGCACCAAACAAAAATTCGTTTTGGGGAAGGGTTAGTAGGAAATGTTGCACAACATGCACGTACGCTCAATTTAGCAGATGCTAAGGCTCACCCTTCTTTTTTGGTGCGTCCTGAAACAAAAGAAGGCCCTTACGCTTCTTTCATTGGTGTTCCTATTGTCAAAGCAGGGGGAAATGTCTGGGGTGTTTTAGTGGTTCAAGGTGTATCCAAGCGTTGTTTGATTCATGAAGAAGTAGAGTCATTACAAACTGTGGCTATGGTTTTATCTGAAATACTGAGAACTGTACCAGAAATTAATTCTCTTTCTTCTGCATCGAGTGTGATGGAGCCACGCCCTTTTAGGGGTGTTGGGTTGCGTAATGGACTAGCGATGGGGCATGTCGTATTACATGAACCCCATGTTGAGATTGAACATTTAATCGCAGATGATGTTGATGTAGAACGTAAAAAGTTAGAAGCAGGTGTTTATAAGTTGCGCGCTGTTGTTGATAAATTATTGAGAACAGAAGATATTTCTCATGCGGGTGATCATCTTGATATTTTAGAAACTTATAAAATGTTTGCTAATGACCAAGGTTGGTTAACCAGAATGATTGAAGTGGTGCGTACGGGTTTAACTGCTGAGGCTGCGGTTGAAAGAGTGCATAATGATATGTGTGCTCGTTTAAAGGGACAGCATGATAGCTACTTACATGAACGCTTGCATGACTTTGAAGATTTATCTAACCGTCTTGTCCGTATTTTGATGAAAAAACCTTCAACACATATGAGTGATAATCTTCCCAAGGATGCTATTTTGATTGCCCGCTCTATGGGACCTGCGGAATTATTAGATTACGAACGCACACGTTTGCGTGGTCTGGTTCTAGAAGAGGGGAGTACGAGTGCTCATGTCACGATTGTTGCGCGTGCACTTGGGATACCTACCATTCTCAAAACACGTGATATTCTTGATTTTTCTCAAGATGGACAAGAAATTATTTTAGATACAGATACGGGACAATGTTTTCTTAATCCTTCGGCTGCTATGGTTGAGAGTTATGCGGATCGTGTTAAGTTGCGTGCGAAACGCCAAGAAAAGTTTTTGCGTAGCCGTCAATTACCTGCGCAGACGAAAGATGGAACTAAAATAGACGTATGTATCAATGCGGGTCTTACCGTTGATATGAAAAACCTAACCGAAAGTGGTGCAGATGGCATTGGTTTGTTTCGAACAGAATTACAATTTATGATTAGTGCACAATTACCTAATGTTACGGAACAAACCGCTTTTTATAAAATGGTTATGACCGTTGCCAACGGGATTCCTGTTATTTTTAGAACTTTAGATATTGGGGGTGATAAGGTTTTACCTTACTTACGTCTTGATCGCGAAGAAAACCCGGCAATGGGTTGGCGGGCGATGCGTATATTATTAGACCGTCCTGGTTTGTTTCGACAACAAATTCGCGCACTTCTAGAGGCTGCTAATGGTAATCCTGTACAGATTATGTTTCCTATGGTTACGGTTACAGAAGAGTTTATAAAAGCCAAAGAGCTTCTAAATAAGGAAATTATACGTTTTCGTAAGCTAAATAAGAAAGTTAATAAAAATATACGTATTGGTGTTATGTTAGAGGTTCCTGCTTTGGTCTGGGATTTAGACAGACTTTTGCCGCTTGTTGATTTTATTTGTGTGGGTACAAATGATTTATTACAGTTTTTCTTTGCAAGTGACCGTGGGCATCCACGTTTATCAGACCGTTATAATGTTTTGGAAGCCGCCTCTTTAAGGATGTTACGCCATATTGCACAACGCTGTGAATTTTATAAAACACCCGTTACAATATGTGGAGAAGTTGCAGGGGATTCTCTGACAGCGATGGTTTTATTAGCTTTGGGGTATACGAGTTTATCTATGCCTAGTGCGGCTATTGGAGGGATAAAACATATGATACGCTCTGTCTCTTTACCGGCACTACAAGAAGAGGTAAGAATTATCATGACAGAGCATACAGATACAAGTATTACACATGATATATTTGTATTGCTTGCCAAAAAATTATACATAGATATATGATAAGCATTGATTTGTACGATTCATTGCATTAATTTACGTATGAAAGGTATATGGAGTAAGAAAATGGAAAAAAAAGAATATAGTCTTTCTATTGGAAAAATACTAACAGATGCACGGTTGGAAAAAAAAGAAACATTGAGCGATATCTCTAAAACCTTGCATATTCGTTTGGATCATCTAAAAGCCCTAGAAAATGATGAATATCATATCTTGCCTGGGACAGCTTATGTAATCGGGTTTCTACGTACTTATGCCCAGTATCTCCATTTAAATGCTGATTTATTAATTGACTCTTATAAAAAGTCTGACATTCTTACTTCTTCTGAAGAGTGGAAAGTTTCACGTAATATACAAATTAAAACACTTATACCTTCTGGAATTCCTAAATATATTTTTATTGGTGCCCTTATTATAGGTTCGTTGTGTCTTGCGATGGGCTTATTTTATATAATGTATGATGATACAGAACAAATGAATGAGATTCTAAATACAGAATTATCTAAGCAAAAACAATATACAACAAATGGGATAGTTGCCTCACCTAAGATGAATGTTAAAATACGTGCTAAAAAAACGGTATGGTTACAGATTAAGACAAAGCAGAAAAAGTTACTATTTTCTAGTTTGTTGAAACAAGGTGCAGAATATATATTTCCTCGCGGGAATGATTTCGTTATTTCTACGCATAATGCAGGGTATTTGATTTATGTCGTTAATGATTCTGCATTTATACCTCTTGGTACATATGGACAAAGATTATATGAACAATCACTTTCTTTATCAGGTTTAAATAAAAAGTTTATGCAAAAGAATAAATGAATTAGATGGGCGTAGTAAACACATGAATCAAGTACGATCATGGCGTGAAATTCAACGTCGTCACTCACGGAAAATTTATGTCGGTTCGGTTCCTATTGGGGGTGATGCTCCTATTGCCGTACAATCTATGACCAATACATTAACATCAGATGTTGAGAAAACGATTCAACAAATCAATGAAATTAAAGAGGCAGGCGCTGATTTGGTGCGTGTCTCTTGTCCTGATGAAGCTTCGACACTCGCTTTAAAAGACATTATTAAATCAGTCGATATTCCGGTTATTGCTGATATTCATTTTCATTATAAACGTGCGATTGAGGCCGCCCAGGCGGGAGCACATTGTTTGCGTATTAATCCGGGTAATATCGGAAATATGGATCGTGTTAAAGAAGTCATACAAGCGGCAAAAGATTATGATTGTGCAATACGTATTGGAGTCAATGCGGGTTCCCTAGAAAGACCCTTGTTGGAAAAATATGGGGAGCCATGCCCGGAAGCTATGGTTGAAAGTGCCTTAACACATATACGTATTTTGCAAGAGTATGATTTTCATAAATATAAGGTGAGCGTCAAAGCTTCTGATGTATTTCTATCCATTGCGGCCTATCAACAATTATCCGAAGTGGTGGACTGTCCTCTTCATATTGGGATTACAGAAGCGGGAGGCTTTCTGTCAGGAACTGTGAAATCTTCGATAGGGCTTGGGAGCCTCCTATGGGCTGGAATTGGTGATACATTACGCGTTTCTTTATCCGCTGACCCTGTAGAAGAAGTACGTGTTGGTTATGAAATTTTAAAAAGTTTAGGATTGCGTCATTATGGTGTCTCGATTATTTCTTGCCCCTCTTGTGCTCGGCAAGGGTTTGATGTCATTAAAACAGTCCAAATATTAGAAGAAAAACTTGCACATATTCGTGAACCCATCACTCTATCTATTATTGGTTGCGTAGTGAATGGACCTGGTGAGGCCCGAGAAACGGATATTGGCTTTACAGGTGGAGGCAATGATGTAGGTATGGTATATATTAATGGAAAAATTGATCATAAATTATCTGTTGATGATATGGTGTCTCATCTTATCGCACAGGTAGAAGAAAAAGCTCAAAACTTAAGAAATAATACATTATAAATTAGAAGATCTATATCATGATACCAAAGCAAAGATTGCAGGCAATTCTGGAAAAAGCAGAAAATTTACAACTAGAAATGAATGGAGAGTTGCCTCCCGAACGTTTTGTACAGTTATCTAAAGAATATGCACGTATGAGTGAGGTGGTGGAAGTTATTAAAGTCTACCAATCTGTGTGTAATGAAGTGGATGATTTAAGAGTTCTTTGTGAGGGTGACGATTCTGAAATGAAAGAGTTAGCACAAGAAGAATTGCCTGCACTGGAACAAAAAATATCCTCTATTGATGCAGAATTGCAAATTTTATTATTACCTAAAGATGAAACAGATGAGTGTAATGTGATTCTAGAAATACGTGCGGGGACAGGCGGTGATGAAGCTGCATTATTTGCGGGAGACTTATTTCGTATGTATTGTCGCCATGCTGAGTTAAATGGGTTTAAAGTAGATCAGGTGAGCGCTTCTATCGCAGAAGTAGGTGGGTATAAGGAAATCATTGCTGCAATTCATGGTCAAGGTGTTTTTGCTCGTTTGAAATTTGAAAGTGGAGTGCACAGAGTGCAGCGTGTACCTGATACAGAAAGTAGTGGGCGTATTCATACTTCGGCAGCTACCGTCGCTGTTTTACCTGAGCCAGAAGATGTAGACATACAAATTGAGGATAAAGATTTAAGGATCGATGTATTTCGTGCGAGTGGCCCTGGTGGGCAATCTGTAAACACAACAGATAGTGCAGTAAGAATTACACACCTTCCTACTGGGATTGTTGTGAGTCAACAAGATGAAAAGTCTCAACATAAAAATAGAGCGAAAGGGATGCAAGTCTTGCGTGCAAGGCTTTTTGAAGCTGAACGTGCTCGTATCGAAGGTGAACGTTCAGCAGATCGCCGTGCTCAAGTGGGTTCAGGAGATAGATCACAACGTATTAGAACCTATAATTATCCTCAAGGTCGTGTGAGTGATCACCGGATTAACCTAACTTTACATAAATTGGAGAAAATTATTTCTGGTGAGGCACTAGATGAAATGATAGACGCTTTAACGGCAGAAGAACAATCGCAACAATTAGCAATGATGGATAATGATTAAAATAGATCAAAAACAACCCCCACCTGCTACTATTGAAAAAACACAAATTTGGCTTACAAATATATTCAGGGATTCTGGTCTTGGTACAGCTGAGGTGAGTGCAAGAGTATTATTGTCTCATGTTTGTAAACTTGATGAAGTGAGTCTCATACGCCAGGGTCATGATTCATTGACAAGTGCCTCATGGGAACTCTTATGTCAATTTTCTTCTGCACATTTAGCGGGAAAACCTTTGTCACGTATTCTTCAAGAACGAGAATTTTATGGGCTTAATTTTCATCTTAATGACGCTACGTTAGACCCTCGTCCTGAGAGTGAATTATTAGTAGAGCAAAGCTTGCATTATGCAAATAAACGATCCAATCCACTTATACTAGACCTAGGGACAGGTACGGGGTGTTTATTATTGTCTTGCTTATATCATATTCCACAAGCCCAAGGAGTTGGGGTGGATGTCTCTATAGATGCGCTTACTGTTGCCTGTCGTAATGCACAAAGGTATAACTTGAATGAACGGGTGACATTTCAACAAAGCCATTGGTTTGAAACAGTTACTGGAGCATTTGATATCATTATGTCTAATCCTCCTTATATTTGTACAGATGAGATTATAAATTTAGACTCTATAGTTAAGAATTATGACCCTATCATGGCGTTAGATGGTGGGAGAGGTGGTCTTGTCGCATATCATAATATTATTTCAAATGCAGCTATATTTTTGAAGAAAGATGGTGTGATTATCGTAGAGATTGGGCATCAACAGAGAAAGGAAGTTACAAATATTTTTAAAACTTATGGGTATAAAAACATTTCTGTTGTGTATGATTTTTCGTATCATGCACGTGTTCTTATTGCTCAAAAAATATCCTAACAACCTATCTATAAAACACATGTAAAAACATATTGAACTTTTTTATAAATACGTTATTATGAACAGAATTGTTGCGATTGTTTATTGTTATTTGACAATGAGATGCTAAATCAAAAATAGATTTTAATTCATCGCAATTGACGTTTTTCAATTTATATGATGATTGTGGAATAGGATTCCATTGAATATTATTGTTAATTGAAATCTAAAATTTAAATTTTTATCTTTCGTGAATCTAAAAGGAAAAAAACATGAAACGTACACGTTATCGTGGAAAAAGGAATAATAACTCTACAAACCGTACTTATGAAAGTAACAGTTCTAGTGTAAAGGTAAAAGGTAATGCAAGTGCGGTATTTGAAAAATATCAAGCTTTAGCATCGGATGCTACGTCGTCTGGTGATTATATAAATGCTGAAAATTATTTTCAGCATGCGGAGCATTATTTTCGTATTATAGCGCAGCAGAAACTAGTTAAAGCCGAAAACCAAGAAGATAAAAATAATACAGTTGATGACACAAAAGATGGGTCTTCACCTGACGGGGAAGAAAAACTCGAAGGTAGTGAAGCGCCAGCTAAGTCACAAAAGAAAGATACAAAGAAAGAAGCAAGTAATTCTCAGGTAATGGATACGTCTTCTTCACCAAGTCCGATAGAGAGCATATAATCTTTATCAAAAATATATGATATTTTTTTGTAAAATTAATGCAAGTTTTTAGCTGTTTTTTGATAAAAAATGTTTTTTTGTGAATAAAACAAAAAAAACTCTTTGACATATCTATTGTCAGTGCCTATAAACCGCTTTCACCCTGTGATTAACGTAGGTGTATATGAGTATTATTCGTACGTTGGTTTTAGGTGAGTTGTTTGACATTGTAGATATATAAAAAGAAACGTGGACGGCGTTATTTTAGCTGTCAGCTTTTACTTTAGGGTGAAGGACTGACGAACAGAATACGCAATTATTGTGAATATTACGATACGTTCACGTTTTCCATTTACGCATTTTCCATTTCTATGATTTGGAAAATATAGTGAGTGGGAACTCGTCAAGAATTGTAAGACTTTAGGGTTTTGCAATTTAAGAAAAAATATGTTGATACGCGTTGACATATTTAAGCAAATGAACGTTTAGTAAAAGTGATAGTTGCTAGTATCAAACTTGAGAGTTTGATCCTGGCTCAGAACGAACGCTGGCGGCAGGCTTAACACATGCAAGTCGAACGAGAAGCCCCTTCGGGGGTGGACAGTGGCAGACGGGTGAGTAACGCGTGGGAATATGCCCAGAGGTTCGGAACAACCATTGGAAACGATGGCTAATGCCGAATAAGCCCGCAAGGGGAAAGATTTATCGCCTTTGGATTAGCCCGCGTAGGATTAGCTTGTTGGTGAGGTAATGGCTCACCAAGGCAACGATCCTTAGCTGGTCTGAGAGGATGATCAGCCACATTGGGAC
>CAYMEP010000008.1:0-1115 GCA_964389695.1 uncultured Rhodobiaceae bacterium
GAACTATCGTAGTTTGCCACATGATATAGATGTAGAACAAGGTTTTTTAGGCGCATTACTAATTAACAATCAAGTCTTAGAAAGAACCGATAATTTTCTTTTAGAAGAACATTTCTTTGACCCTGTTCATGCGAGAATATTTCATACAAGCTCTAAATTTATTAGTAATGGACAAATTGCTTCACCCGTCACCTTGAAAACCTATTTTGAACATGATGAAGGATTAGAACAATTAGGAGGAACGTCCTATTTAACAAAACTAGCCACCAAGGCTACAACAATTATTAATGCTAAACAATATGGACAAATCATTTATGAACTTTCTTTACGCAGAAACCTTATTGACTTAGGTGAAGATATTGTTAACACAGCCTTTGAAGCCGAAATAGAACTCACTCCTATTGCACAAATCGAGACAGCTGAACGTAAATTATATGAAATGGCTGAAGCTGGGCATCATCAATCAGGATTCTTAGAATTTCATAAGGCTTTAGCAGATAGTATCACTATGGCAGAACTCGCTTATAAACGTGACGGAAAATTATCTGGTATTTCCTCTGGGTTTAAAGGAATAGATGAACGTCTGGGAGGGTTGCAAAAAAGTGATTTGCTTATTCTTGCTGGACGTCCTGCCATGGGAAAAACCGCTTTAGCAACTAACATTGCTTTTAACATCGCGCAAAGCTACGCAAAGTCAGAAAAAGATGGGCAAATTAATATAAATGAACAAGGAAAAAAAACTGCCAAGAACGGTGCTGTTGTTGGTTTCTTTTCATTAGAAATGTCTGCCGATCAAATCGCCACACGTATCTTAGCAGAACAAACTGAAATCTCTTCCAGTTATATTCGCAAGGGAGACATTCGTAGTGACCAATATGATATGATATATGAAAAATCACGCGAATTACAATCTATTCCTCTTTATATTGACCACACAGGTGCTATCCCTATTTCAACGCTCGTTGCACGTGCCAGACGCTTAAAACGTGAACATAATCTTGGTATTATCATTATTGATTATCTACAACTGATACGTACAAATGATCGGAGTTACCGAGACAACCGTGTTCAAGAAATCAGTCTGATTACCCAGAGTTTAAAGGCTCTTGCAAAGG
>CAYMEP010000008.1:1125-15248 GCA_964389695.1 uncultured Rhodobiaceae bacterium
GCTTTCACGTCAGGTAGAATCACGGGAAGATAAACGTCCACAATTATCTGATTTACGTGAATCTGGATCTATCGAACAAGATGCCGATATTGTTATGTTTGTATACCGTGAAGAGTATTATATGATGCGAGAACAACCAAAAGAAGATAACTCAAGTGAAATGCTTCAATGGCAACAAAGAATGGACGACATACACGGCATTGCAGAAGTCATTATTGGTAAAAACCGTCATGGTCCAGTTGATACTATCAAACTATCTTTTGAAGCCCAATATACACGATTTCGTGATTTAGCTGAAGATGAATATATTCCCGAACGTATTAAATAAATTATGCCACAAGATTATGCCATTGCTGAAATAGACCTCACTGCTTTGAGCAATAATTATCATTACTTCAATAATAAAGCGCCTAACTCTGAAATCTCTTGCGTCATAAAAGCAGACGCCTATGGGTTAGGCATGATAGAGATTGCAAAACATTTACACCAACAAGGTTGTCAAACATTCTTTGTCGCACAAGCACAGGAAGGTGCTGAATTAAGAAAATTATCTAAAGACATTATTATTTATGTACTCAATGGACTGACGCCCAGGTCATCACCATTTTTCATTCAAAATGGTTTACGCCCTTGCTTAAGCTCTCTGATAGAAGTGGAGGAATGGAGCAAGTATTGTAAAGTTAACAATCATAATTATCCCGCCGCAATACACGTTGATACAGGATTTAACCGATTAGGTATACCTACACAAGATTTTCCTATATTATTAGACACAGACTTTACACCTTGCTTGTTAATGAGCCACCTGGCCTGTGCTGACACAACCGAGCATAAAATGAACCAACTACAACTAGATAAGTTTTTACATATATCCAAACAATTTCCTTCTATTCCTAAGTCACTAGCTAATACAGCGGGTGTTTCTCTTGGAGAAGAATATCATTTTGACATGATTCGTATCGGCATTGGGCTTTATAAAGGATCAAAAACAGCGCACTTGTCTCCTGTGTTAACACTTCTAGCACCCATTTTACAAATCAAACATCTCCAAAAAGGTGAAACCATTGGGTATGGAGCAACATTTGTAGCACAACAAGAAACACATATTGCAATTATAGCCCTTGGTTATGCTGATGGATACCCAAGACGCATGGGGTCAAAAATATCTCCTTTAGCAACAGCATGGCAATATGATCATTATTTATCTATCATTGGACGTATTTCTATGGATATGATTGCCATAGACATCACAAAACCTTATAATAAAGATCCAGAGTCTATAAAATGTGGAGATAAGGTAGAATTTATTGGTAAACATGTTCTGCTCGATGATATTGCTACCTATAATGAAACAATTCCGTATGAAATATTAACTAATCTTGGCAGAAGAATAAAATACATATATAAGAGGTAAAATTCTTTTTATTGGAATAAATATGCTAAAAATACTTACAATCATCGGCAGGTTAACTTTACAATTCCTAACACAGGTAGGATGCTTATTCATATTTGCAATTGAAGCCTTACGTTCTATAATCTCACCACCATTTTATCCCAGAATTATCGTACAACAAATGATACGTATTGGCTTTTTCTCTTTGCCTGTAGTTGCATTAACTTCTTTTTTTACAGGTGGTGTATTAGCTCTGCAAGTTTACTATGGAGGTGATGGATTTAATTCAGAAGATATTGTTGCAAGTATTGTAACCTTGGGCATTACACGTGAACTAGGTCCTGTACTATGTGGTTTAATGGTTGCGGGACGTATCAGCTCTGCTATTGCTGCAGAAATTGGAACCATGCGTGTCACAGAACAAATTGACGCACTTTCCACCTTATCAACTGACCCCTATAAATACCTTATTGCCCCACGTCTTATCGCTGCCATAATTTGGCTACCAATTTTAACACTCTTTGCAGATATCATCGGTATAATGGGAGGATGGGTTGTATCTACACAAACTTTAAATTTTAATGCCAGTGTCTATATACATAATACAATAAACTTTCTACAAGTTAGTGATATTACCTCAGGACTTATCAAAGCAATGGTTTTTGGGTTTATTATCGCCCTTATGGGGTGTTTTTGTGGATATTATAGTTCAGGTGGTGCACAAGGAGTCGGTAAATCAACTACAAATGCTGTTGTAATAGCTTCTATTTCAATTTTATCGATGAACTACCTTATAACATCATTATTTTTTACGAATTAAGTATGTCTTCTGTCATTGAAATTACTAATTTGAAAAAAAAATTCAAACAAAAACAAATCCTAAGAAATATTAATCTAACGGTTGAAAAAGGACGTTCTCTTGTCATCATTGGAGGTTCTGGAAGTGGAAAATCAGTAATTATACGTAGTATACTTGGTCTCATAACACCTGATTCAGGGTCAATAAAAATAAATAATATAGAAACTGTCAACGCTTCAAAACAAAAACGTCAAAGAATCAATGAACAATTTGGCATGCTTTTCCAAAATGCTGCTTTATTTGATAGCCTACCCGTTTGGCATAATATTACCTTTGCAGCCCGAAAACAAAGAAACTTGAGCTACCAACAAGCACGAGATTTTGCTACAGAAAACTTAAAGGTCGTTGGACTTACTCATACAATACTGGATGAGTTACCCGGGACATTATCAATTGGCACACAAAAACGTATCGGATTAGCTCGTGCTATTGCCACCAGACCTTCCATCGTATTATTTGATGAACCAACCACAGGATTAGATCCGATCATGACAGATGTTATTAATCAACTCATCTATGATTGTGTCAAAGAGTACAATATGACAAGCATAACCATCACACATGATATCAGTACCGTTAATGCTATTGCTGATAAGATTGCATTCTTGTATCAAGGAAATATAGAATGGTCAGGGACAAAGAAAGATCTAGAAAAATCTAAAAATGAACTTTTACATCAATTTATTAATGGACTCGCCGAAGGTCCATTAAATCTATAAGTTTATATTATGGCACGCAATCAAATAGAATTTATATGCCAATCATGTAACCACATCACCTCGAAATGGGCAGGGCAATGTGAAAAATGCTACGCATGGGATACTCTTAAAGAAGAAAAAGCAAACTCCACACCGCCGATAGGTCGCCGTAAAACGTCTGGTCAAAAAGGACAAATAATTGATTTAACTACTTTGCAAGGCAATACAGAAATAAAACCACGTAGTATAACAGGGATAGACGAATTTGATCGTGTTTGTGGTGGTGGAATTGTTGAAGGGTCCGCAATTTTGCTCGGTGGTGATCCAGGAATTGGTAAATCCACCATTCTTATGCAAGCTGCTGCAGCATTCTCAAAACAAGGAAAAAGTGTCATATACATTTCTGGAGAAGAAGCAATATCACAATTACGTATGCGTGCCAAAAGACTTAACTTATCGGATACAAATGTATTATTAGGTTCTGAAACCAATATCTCTGACATTCTTGCTACATTAAAAAATACAAACACCGACCTAGTCATTATCGATTCTATACAAACTGTTTGGACACCCGCTATTGATAGTACTCCTGGAACAGTGAGCCAAGTCCGTGCAAGTGCCCAAGAACTTATTCATTATACCAAAACAAATGCTATTGCATTAATTTTAGTGGGACATGTAACAAAAGAAGGACAATTAGCAGGTCCACGAATTTTAGAACATATGGTAGATACAGTCATTTATTTTGAAGGTGAAAAATCTCATCAATTTCGTATCCTACGCTCTGTCAAAAACAGGTTTGGACCAACAGATGAAATCGGCGTATTTGAAATGCAAACATCCGGTTTAGAACAAGTTAAAAATCCTTCAGCTTTATTTTTACAAACACGTGAACAAAATATTACAGGAACAGTTGCTTTTGCTAGCATTGAAGGGACACGTCCTGTACTTGTAGAAATACAAGCCCTTGCTGTAGCATCTTCACTATCAACTCCTCGAAGATCCGTGGTAGGCTGGGATCAGAATCGCCTTCCTATGATACTTGCCGTTTTAGAAGCACGTTGCAATATACGTTTTGCTGGGTATGATATTTTTTTAAATATTGCAGGAGGATTACGAATCCAAGAAACAGCTGCAGATTTAGCGATTGCCGCTGCTCTTATTTCTGCTCTACATAATAAACCTATCGATCATAATATCGTCGCTTTTGGAGAAATTAGTTTATCAGGAGCAGTCCGTCCCGTACCACAAAGTAATATACGATTAAAAGAAGCAAGTAAGCTCGGATTAACAAAAGCTTTTACCCCTCCTGATATCAAAAAACAAAATTCTACATTAAATATAGTAGATTGCCCACATTTACAAAAATTAATACAAGAATTAGGTATTGTGTCTAAGACATAACCAGCCTAAAGGTATAGAATGAATCATTTACATATAGTAATATTATGAATATGGATATATTTGCCCCCTTAGATTATATCATCTTCATCATTATGATATTTTCTATGCTCATCGGGCTGATACGAGGTCTGTTTTATGAATTTCTTTCAATTCTTAGCTGGTTTATAGCATTTTATACGGTCGTATTTCTACTGCCCTATATACAACCTTTCATTGCAGCATATCTACCTCAACATTGGATAAGCAATTTAGCTATTTTTATTATTCTATTTATTGTTTTATTATTTCTTTTCTCTTTTATCACTGGAAAACTAACAAAGAAACTACATCGCACTCATTTAAACCTATTAGATCATTTTTTAGGGTTATTTTTTGGAACCATAAGAGGTGGTATCATTATCATATCAACATTTCTTGTATTGCAAACTCTAACAGACAAACAACAGTTACCTCATTGGATTCAAAATGCTTATAGTTTTCCCTATATTCTAAAAAGTGTAGAAATTGCTAAAGATCTAATCCCATTAGACCGTATTTACCAAAACTTACCAAAACTTGATTCCTTATTATCCCAAGATAGACTTGGTTCATTTATTGAGTCACAAACAACCAAAAAGAACATGCCTAATTTATTATTGCGAGATGTAAATCAATAGGAAATTTTATGAGCACATATGAAAATGATGGTGATACATTAAAAGAAGAATGTGGTGTATTTGGAATCTTTAAACATTTAGATGCAGCAGCGTTAACCGCACTCGGTTTACATGCATTGCAACACAGAGGACAAGAAGCCGCAGGTATTGTAACTTTTGATGGAAAGCACTTTCACTCCGAACGTAAAGAAGGACTCGTAAGTGACCGCTTCACTAATCCAAACACCATTAATTCTTTAAAAGGATCAGCGGCCATTGGCCATGTACGCTATTCAACGACAGGAAACACTATATTACGCAATGTACAGCCTCTTTTCGCTGATCTAGCTGGTGGAGGGTTCGCTTGTGCTCATAATGGTAACTTAACCAATGCACTCACCTTACGTACAGAGCTTGTTAAAAAAGGTGCAATTTTTCAATCCACTTCTGACACAGAAACTATTCTACAACTTGTAGCCCGTAGTAAAAAAAATAATATGAGAGATCGTTTAGTCGATGCTCTATTTCAAATAGAGGGAGCATATAGCCTTGTCATATTAACAAATAAAAAAATGATTGGCATCAGAGACCCTTTTGGCATTCGTCCACTGGTTTTAGGTGATTTAGACGGTAGCCCTGTTTTAGCCTCAGAAACTTGTGCTTTAGATATTATTGGTGCAAAATTTATACGTGAAATTGAAAATGGTGAAATGGTTATCATTACAGATAACAATATTGAAAGTATAAAACCACTACCACCCCGCCCTTCACGTCCTTGTATTTTTGAATATCTCTATTTCTCCCGTCCCGATAGTATTTTAGATGGACGTAGTATTTACGAATGCCGTAAAAATTTCGGACATGAGCTTGCTAAAGAACACCATATTGATGCAGATATTGTTGTCCCTATACCAGATGGTGGTATCCCAGCTGCTTTAGGGTATGCTAACGTTTCAAAAATACCTTTTGAAATGGGAATTATTCGTAATCATTACGTAGGGCGTACTTTTATAGAACCCACCCAAAATGCAAGACAGCTTAGCGTCTTACGCAAACATAACTCCAACAGCCATCAAGTAAAAAACAAACGAGTAATCTTGATTGATGATAGTATTGTACGAGGTACAACTTCTGCCAAAATTATAGAAATGATACGGAAGGCAGGAGCAAAAGAAATACACATGTTAATTGCATGCCCTCCAATTCTTTACCCTGACTTTTACGGTATCGATACACCTGATAAGACACAACTCCTTGCCTCTACACGTAGTTTAGAAGAAATGTGTCATTTCTTGAAAGCTGATAGTCTCGCCTTTTTAAGCATCGATGGAATATATCACGCTATGGGACACCCAAAAGGGCGTAATAACGAACAACCACAATATACTGATCATTGCTTTACAGGTGATTACCCTATTAAATTAACGGATCATCATAACGACCAACTACAACAACTGTCTTTCTTACAAGAAAAAAAGTGATTTATGAGTATAGATTTGCAACTCCAAGGAAAAATAGCTTTAGTAACAGGAGCGAGCCGTGGTATCGGCCGTGCTGCCGCCTTAGAACTTTCACGTCATGGCGTACATATTTTATTACTTGGCAGAACACAAAGTGCATTAGAAAGTGTCTATGATGAAATTATTAATGAAGGAGGAAAAGCAACAGGTATCCCTATAGATCTTACTGATTATGATGCTATAGACAGACTCGGTGGTATAATCGCAAGCAAATGGGGTAAATTAGATATTCTCATCGGCAATGCAGGACAATTAGGGACTATTTCTCCAGTCTCTCATATAAAACCAAAAGATTTTGAAACAACAATTTCTGTTAACCTTATTGCTAATATGAGATTAATTCGCGCATTCGAACCACTTTTATTACAATCAGATGCTGGACGTGCCGTATTTGTAACCTCAGGAGTCGCTCAATCTTCTACCGCCTTTTGGGGAGGGTATGCTGCCTCTAAAGCTGGACTAGATACCTTAGTACGTTGTTGGGCTAATGAACAAAAAAATACCAACCTACGAATCAATTTATTATCTCCAGGAGCTGTACGTACTGCCATGCGAGCAAAAGCTATGCCTGGTGAAGACCCAAACACACTCCCACGAGCTGAAGATATAGCCCCTATTTTCTTACAATTATGTGCGGATAGTTATAAAGAAACTGGAAAAATCATCAGATGGGAAAACTCACAATTCAAACAACCATAAAAAACAACATCTATTTATGTCATAGAATATAAAGTAAACACTGATAAGTATAGAAAACTGATAAAATATATCCACGATGTTTTTGACAATAGACATAAATGGAATAAAAGATAATTTAAAGGACAATAACTAACTATTTAGATTCTATATAGTTAGTTATATAACTCACAATAGTTGTATTTACAAAAAAGGATAAAATAATGCCTAAAAAAAAGCTATCTGAAATAGATATTGAACTCTACCTCAATGAAATTATTAGTCAATTACGCCACACTCAAACAATTCAAGATGCAGCACAAAATTATTCTCTTCTTGCTCTAAAAGTAATATTATTCATAAGTGGTATTGGTACACTTATTTTACCAATACTCTCCTTAATTTTTACTTCCATAAGAAAGGACTTTACGACAGCTTACACAGACCTATCTATCTTATTTAGCATTGCTTTTTTTATCTCTGCTATAGGTGCAGTATTATTTTATCTTGCAGTAACAACGCTTAGGCGCGCAAGAGAAGACCGTATCGAATTATCTCGTTTAGAGTTTCAATTATCCTTTGCTAAACTACCACCTACAAAAGAACAACTAGAACATATCAAACAGTTAAAAAGCACCCTAATAACTTTAGATAAAAAAATAAACTGTAGGTTTCATACTGCATTACTAAGTATTATTACTTCTTACTTTCTTATCGTTAGTGGAAGCATTTGGGTTATCACAACACTTAATTAGTCTTCTACATAAGGATTATTGCCTTTACGAATATAAAAGCGTATTGGAACACCATCTAAATCAAAATACTCCCGAAGAGAATTTGTTAGATAACGAATATAACTTTCTGGAACAGCATGAGCACGCCCTGCAAATGCTGCAAACGTAGGAGGGCGTGACTTAACCTGTGTAACATAGCGTAATTTTATAGGACGCCCCTTGTCAGCAGGAGGATTATGCTTATTGAGTGCAATTTCTAACCATTTATTCAACTTTGCTGTTGGAATACGACGATTCCATATCTCATGCTGCTTCACAATAGCAGGCATAAGGCGCTCAACACCTTTACCTGTCTTCGCAGACACCATAATAACAGGGACACCTTTTAATTTAGGTAAAGCAAACTCTAATTTATCACGTAAAACCTCACGAACTTCCTTTCTATCTAGCTTTAAATCCCATTTATTAATAGCTAGCACTAAACCACGACCTTCACGTTCTATTAAATCAGCTAATTGTATATCCTGCTTATCAAAAGGTGTTTGGGCATCAATCAATAATACTACAACCTCTGAAAAGTTTACCGCACGTAACCCATCAGAAACTGACAATTTCTCGATTTTCTCCTTTACTCTAGACTTACGGCGCACTCCTGCTGTATCCCATAACTTTACACAACGTGAGACACCCTTACCATCTGACCAATCCCATTCCACACTTATAGAATCACGTGTAATTCCAGCTTCTGGCCCTGTCAAAAGCCTATCTTCACCTAGAATATAATTAATTAATGTCGATTTTCCTGCATTTGGACGACCTAAAACCGCAACACGTAATGGAGTCGTCGTATCAATTTCAAAGTAGGCATCAGGATCAAAGACCTCTTCTTCTATATCTTCCTCATTATCAAAACAACCATGAATCTGCATTTCATCACGAATCAATGTATAAATATCTCCCATACCATTTCCATGTTCCGCTGACAGTGCAATAGGTTCCCCAAGCCCCAAAGAATATGCCTCTGCAACACCACTTTCTGCTTGTTTTCCTTCACATTTATTAGCAGCCAAAATAACAGGGCATGGAGCACAACGTATCAATGCAGCAAAATGCTTATCTTCAGGTAAAACACCTGCCCTAGCATCAATCAACATCAAAACCATATCAGCTTGTTCTATCGCTATCTCTGTTTGCATTCTCATCCGTGCTTCTAATGTGCCAGATTTTGCATCTTCCAAACCCGCAGTATCAATAACTGTAAAGCACAAATCACCAAGTTTGGCATCACCTTCACGACGATCTCTTGTCACACCAGGTTGATCATCGACCAATGCCAACTTCTTGCCAACCAAACGGTTAAAAAGTGTCGATTTACCTACATTAGGACGACCAATAATTGCAAAACGAAATGTCATAAAACCCCTAACGGTAAGCGAGCAACCGCCCTTTATCAGTCAATATATAAAGCGTTGAGTTTGCTATAATAGGTGCAATATTCACTTTATGTTTTAATTTAGTTCTCTGTAATGTTTTACCAGTATAAGGGGAAATAAACTCCAAATCTTTATTGGAAGACATAAGTATTAAACGTTCACCTCCCAAAATAGGGGCTGTCCATTGTATAAACTTATTTTTCTCCTCTGGAGAGTTCAATTGTCGTACCCAATATACTTGTCCTTGATCACGTGATAAACAAATTAATTGTCCCCACAAAGTCACAACATATATATAATTTCCAGAAATCACTGGTGTTTCAATACTCGAAATAGATTTCATCCATAAACGACGACCTGACTGTAAATTAATTGCAACAAGACGACCACTACGACTAATGGCAATCACTACATTATCATCAATAATAGGACGAGCAATCACTGGATTTAAATCAGCTGAAGGTGTTAAAACACTCAAGCGAGATAAATTATGACTCCAATTTACAAGACCATTATCTACACGTAATGCAAGAAGTTCACCTGAACTCATACCGACAACAACTGTATCACGAGCAACCGCTGGACTAGTAGCTGAAAAAACTGTAGCAGGTTCAACAATCGCTAACTGTGACCATAATTCATTACCAGTCTTAACATCATAAGCGTGAATTCGATTATCATGACTAGTCACAAATATTCGACCTTGTACTACTGTAGGTGCGGTGTGGAATGGAATTAAATTTTGAACTCTCCAAATAATTTTTCCTGTCTTAGCCTCTACAGATAATAATTCTCCAGCACCTGTCGCCGCATAAATATAACCATTTTCATAAGCAATCCCACCACCAAAGCTATCTTCTATATTCGTTTTTTTCTTCTTCAAGCTTGTCGTCCAAACATGGCTCCCCGTATTTGCATCAACCGCAACAAGTTTTACATTAGAACCATAACCAAAAATCAAACCATCTGCTACTAATGGGCTAGCAAAACTTTTTAAATTCTTTGTATTTTTCTTTACAAATTTAACATCAAATAATTTCTTTATTTCCTTCTTTAAACTCAAATGCCCAATTGAATGATGGGGTAACCCGCCTGGCTGTTTCCAATCTTTATTTTCATAAGGCTCCGATAAGCTAATCACATGTTTCTTTAATAAAGCGTCTGGGTTAACACGGTATTCATAACTTAGAACAGAAATACGTTTACTAAGGTCTTGATCATAAACCTGAGTTTCTGACTTATCACATCCCATCAAACCACTAAATAATATAAAACATATAATATGAAATAAATAATGCATTTATATAACCAATTATTGCATTCTAAATGAAACAACATTACGCAAAATAGATAAGCGCGATGCCAAAGTTTGAGGAATCTCTTGATCTAACAAAGCAGTATCATATAAAGCCATTGCTTTCTCATATTGCTTCTCTTGCATGTAGGCTAACGCAGTTAACTCATAAGCAGAATGACGAAAAGCATTCTGCTTATGACGCAACTTACTCAATAAATTATCAATATCAACAGCCTTTTGTCTACCAATTTGCAACGAGACAGCATTGACATACGCAAAATCACGTAACATTAACGATAAATCCTTATTCTGTGATAAGTTTTCGTAAATCTTAACCGCCTTCATCACCTCCCCTATTTTCTGGTAGTGACGTGCATGATGAAACTGGGCTAAAACACCATAACTATTCGGATGGTTTTCAGAAAATTTATTCCATTCTTCTAACCCAACAGAAGATGTAGAATCAAATAACTCTTTATACAATACATCAAACTGCTCTGAACTTACTTTTAGTGCTTGGTATTGGTGGTTTTTATAAAACCCAATAGAAGCAATCGACACAATGATACAAATAAAGAGCCCAATAAAATAAATTTTATAATGTTGCCACAAAAAATTTAATCTCTCCATAAAAGATATTACACTTATTTGGTTAGGAATTTCACTCACAATTATCTCCTTCATCATCTTTAACTTCACCATGATACACATATTCATCAGAAGGAAAGGTCCCTTCACGTACCTCACAAGCATACGAATCAACCATAGTCGAAATATGTTCTGATAAGCTACCAAATACTTTTACAAAACGAGGTGGTTGCGCAGAAATCCCTAACATATCTTCTGTTACTAATATCTGACCATCACAATTTTGGGAAGCACCAATTCCAATTGTTGGTATCTTAACACTCTCTGTAATTTCATCTGCCAATACTTTATGTACTCCCTCTAAAACAAGACAAAATGCGCCTGCTTTGGTTACATAATCTGCATCTTTTTTTATTTTTGTCCATTGAGACTTCTTACTACCTTGCCTCTTAAAACCACCAAGAACATTCATACTTTGTGGCATCAAACCAATATGAGCCATAACAGGAATTCCACGTTGAGATAAATAGCTTATTGTCTCTGCCATATGCTCACCACCCTCAATTTTAACCGCCTGACACCCTGTCTTACTCATTATTTCCGAGGCATTACGGAATGCGACACTAGGGCTTTCCTCATAACTCCCAAAAGGCATATCCACGACAACTAAAGCTGTTTTAGAACCACGCATAACAGCTTGACCATGCATAATCATCATATCTAGAGTTACACTCAATGTACTCTCCAAACCATACAAAACCATACCTAGGCTATCACCCACTAATAACACTTCAACATAAGGGTCAATAATTTTTGCTATATGCGTATGATACGCAGTAAGACACACAATAGGCTTTTGACCTTTACGTGTCATAATATCAGGGACAGTTATACGACAATTTACATTTTGTGAAGACATATCATTCCTTTTTCACAAAAGGGTAACGCAAAAAGAAAAAAAGGGCAATCACGAGTCTTTAAGCATCATATGGTGGCTACTAATTAGATAAACTCTACCTCATTAATACTCTTCCCTCTTTTTCTACAAGGCATATCCAAATGATGTGGAAATGATGTCACCAACTCGTCTTCAACAGCAAATTTTGTAAAACTAAGCTCTATAACTAAAGGTAAATCTGAATCAGTAAGAAGCGAATGATTATTATAATGAAAATGACAAAGGTTTAAAGGAAACTCCTTAATAAATTTTTCTAATTTATCCAAATGAAGATCAATATCATGAAACTCCACGACAAAACCAGAGATTCTATCAGACTTCGCTAACTCCAGCAAACTATCCAAAATACGGTACTCCCATCCTTCAATATCCATTTTAATAAAAATATTTTTTGTATCCATTGGCAAAAAATCTTGCACAATTCTTTTCAAAGAAATAATTTTTGGGGATTGATCAAAACCAACATGTTTCACAATATGGCATCTATCATCTGAAAAAAACATTTTGTATTTTATACACGCCAAAAACATACGTACGAACGAAATGAAACTCAAAGACCACAGTTTTTTCACAGTTTTCTTTAAAAAAAACTTAAACCCCACAGATCCATCAAAAGAAACAAGAGGTACTGTTTTAGATTGCAAGAATTGTTGTTCGAAACTCCAATCATCACTAATACCAAAAGTCAGTAGAAAGTCTGTTACCTCTATACTCCTTGGGTCAACTAAATACCCTCCATCATTATGTTTACCAACTCTAACTAGAGACTTAATTTTTTTAGGTTGTAAAAATTTTGGAATCTTCAACATTATTACTCTCTCTCTTTAACTACTAATGCAACCGTGCAGATGTTATAAATTCTTTAAAACGGTGACACCAAATCATCACATTATTATATTCAAGAATATCTACATTATTTGGAACACGATAACGAAAGTTCGTAAAGGCTTTTACTTTTGCAACCTCTACTACCTGTTCTTCATTGGCAAGAAATTCTTCTTCATCTTCAATAAATTTCTTCGTAACATAAAGTCTATAATCGGGTCCCGGAGCTACTTTTCCCTGTAAAGTAAAAAAGTAAGCCTTTCCTCCTTCAAAGTTTTCATGGGATAAAATGATCTTTCCTTCTCCCCAATGAAACCTATCACTACCTTTAAGATCACGTATAAATTCACCCATCTTAACTTCATAATTTTCGGCACTTTGTATTTTTTCTATTGTAGCGGGCTTTTCTTCAATCAAAATTGGAAGAAAGTAAATTCCTAATAAAAAACCTAGTAAAACACCAAAAAATCCACCCACTAAAAACACGAAAACAATCAATGATTTCTTTTTCATATTACATCTCACCTATATAATTAATAGTACATTCTTTAAAATTTATTTCTTTATTTTGCAACATCCCAAAATTCTAACAATCACGGCCAACCCAGAAACAATTAAAAAAGCTAAATCTATATTTCTTGTATGTGGTAACACAAAATCTGCATCCCTAAAAACTAAACTCGCCGTATATAAAAGAGCAAAAGCAATATATCCCATTCCTAGCCCTTGTAACCTTTTCCATAATTTCTCACCAAATAATTCAACAACTGATTGAGATGTGATAAAAGAAAGAAAATATACAACCACACCTGCAAAAAGAAGCGTAAATTCATCAAAGCCTGGAATTCTGCTTGAAGTTACAAAAAAGATAAATGTCTGTACTAAATAAAATGACATAGCAACAACAAATGCCATAAGTAAACTAAATCTATTCTCGAACAAACACTTACCCCAACGAGACTGTGGAAATAAAGCATATAAAGGTTCAGCCGTATAAGCTAAGAAGAAAAACACTGCTGTTAAAAGCTCTATCGTCGCAGGCCATACAATAAACGGCTCTGGAGTGCTAGAGTTAGCATCATTAATAGGACCTAAGAATACATA
>CAYMEP010000009.1:0-15007 GCA_964389695.1 uncultured Rhodobiaceae bacterium
CAGATAAATCATGTATTGTAGGCTGTTCTCCATTTAGTGGGTTTTGCCAATCCCATGATAGTTTTACAATACGGCTTGTGGCATTCAATCCATTGTAAATAAGTATTTTATCTAATAAATTTTCTCCAAAACCAACAATATGTTTCATCACCTCTACTGCTTGTAAGCTTCCTATAACACCTGTAATTGCACCCAATACACCTTGATTACATTGTGCTCTATTTTGTTCAGAGGGGATGCTGGGGATAAAACTTCTATAGCAGGGACGGTTTTGTCCTTTTTGATCTTTCTCAAAAGAACGCAAAGAGAGTAATTGCCCATCAAACTCTCCCACAGAAGCAGAAACGAGAGTCCTTTTTTCGAAGTAACAAGCATCATTGATTAAGAATCGAGTCTCGAAATTATCACTTGTATCCGCAATTACATCATATTGCTCCAATAAAGATACGATATTTTCACCCGTGAGTCTTTTTGTATAAATATCAATCTGACAATCTGGGTTAAGAGCGTTTAATTTTTTTTGTGCTCTCTCAGTTTTAAATTTACCAACATCTTCTGTGCCATAAAGTATTTGACGCTGCAAATTAGATAAAGTGACTTTATCATCATCAATAATACCAATTCTACCAATACCTGCTGCCGTTAAATAAGTCAGCAAACTACACCCTAAACCACCTGCTCCCACTACAAGAACACGTGCTTTACATAATTTTTGTTGTCCAGCGCCCCCAATTTCTTTTAATAAAATATGCCGCTTATAGCGTTCTATCTGGTCTTGCCGTATAACCATAATATTTTATAAACCTTCGAATAAAGCAGTCGATAAATAACGTTCCGCAAAACTTGGAATAATAACAACAACGCGTTTTCCTGACATATTTTTTTCTGCTCCCAGTTCTAATGCTGCCGCAACTGCGGCACCAGAAGAAATACCCGCTGTAATACCCTCTAATTTTGCTAATATCCGTGTGGTTTCTAAAGCAGTTCCATTACTAATTGTAATCACTTGATCAATTAAACTTTGGTCTAAATTTCTAGGAACAAACCCAGCACCAATACCTTGAATTTTATGAGCCCCAGCCTTACCACCAGAGAGAACTGGACTATCTTCAGGTTCAACAGCAATCATTTTTAAATTGGCATTTCGTGATTTTAAAACAGATCCAATTCCTGTAAACGTCCCTGCCGTGCCAACACCAGAAATAATAACATCTACATGTCCATCCGTATCTTGCCAAATTTCTTCTGCCGTTGTTTCACGATGAATTTGTGGATTCGCAGGATTATTAAATTGTTGTGGCATAACTGCATTATCTAATTTATCGATAAGAGTTTCTGCATGCTCAATTGCTCCTTGCATACCCTTCTCTGCAGGCGTCAATTCTAGTTCTGCACCAAGTAATAGAAGCATTTTTCGTCGTTCTATAGACATACTCTCAGGCATACATAAAATTAAACGATAGCCCTTCGCCGCACAAACAAAGGCAAGTGCAATACCCGTATTACCAGAGGTTGGTTCAATGATAACACTACGTTCATTGAGTAAACCACGTTTTTCTAAATCCTCAATCATCGCCACCCCAATACGATCTTTTACACTGCCCATCGGGTTAAAATACTCAAGTTTTAGTAAAATTTCAGCCTCAACATTATGAATCTGCGGGAGCCGCTGTAAACGTATCAGAGGTGTATTTCCAATGGTTTCCGTAATGTTATTATATATTCTACCCATGATAGACGTTCCTCATTAAATAATAAAATCTTTCAAATTCTTTTCTGCAGCATTTGGTATATCCATGACATCATCACATAAAGAAGCAATGGATATACTTTTTAAATTCTTTACAATATTGTCTTCCATATTTTTACATAATTGTACTGTATTATTAGGAGTTATTTTTTGTTTTTTTTGTTTATCTTGTATAATAGACACAATATCCATGACATAAATACGTCTTCGTTCTCGTGCTAAAGTATACCCACCTTTAGGACCCCTCACACTGCGTAGAATATTTTTTTGTACTAGTTGTTGCATAATTTGTTCTATATAGCGTTCTGATACATTTTGTCGTTTTGCAATATAACGTGCTGGCACAGGCGCAGGTCGTGCATGAAGCGCTATATCAATCACAATTTCCAAAGCAAGTAATGTTTTATCACAGAGGGTAAACATACCTATTTACCCGTTGACCCAAAACCACCTTCTCCACGCTCAGTATTACCTAATTCAGTCACTTCTATGAGCGTAACCTGTGTCACAGGTGCAAACACCATTTGTGCGATACGCTCTCCATGCTCTACTATAAATGGATTGGTACCATGATTAATTACCAAAACTTGTACTTCTCCACGATAATCACAATCTATTGTTCCAGGAGCATTGAGAACAGTAATTCCATGTTTTGCTGCCAGTCCTGAACGAGGACGAATCTGCACCTCATAACCTGCGGAGATCTCTAAACAAAATCCTGTTGGAATTCGTGCAGTCCCTTGAGCGGGAATAGTAATACTAGATGATAACGCAGCCCTAATATCCATACCTGCTGCACCTTCTGTTTCATATTGCGGATGAGGCAAACCTTCTCCATGAGGTAATATTTTTATCTTTACATTTATCGTCATTATTTTTGTTCCTTTTTAAAATAATCCGAGATTTTATCAGTTAATTGAGCTGCCATATCTATTTTATACCCCTGTCCCCATGAGTCTATACCATTTTGAGAAATAAAATATAATTCTGTTTTATCATGTCCCATAATACCACCTTCTATTGAACTATGAGCAGAGACATCATTAGCAATAATCCAATCACATTTTTTACGTTGTAACTTTTCTTGTCCATATTTCAAAATATCATTTGTTTCTGCGGCAAATCCAATAAGTAACTCTGGACGTTGCTCATCTATTGCCAACCTAGCTAAAATATCAGGGTTCTCTACCATATTCAATTGCGGAATTTGTGTTTTTTTAATTTTTCGTGGAATAATTTCTGCCATACGCCAATCAGCCACTGCAGCAGTCATAACCGCAATATCACAAGGCAAAGCCTCATAACACGCTGTTAGCATCTCTTGCGCTGTTTCAACTTGCTGAAACTTTACATATTCAGGCGGTGAAATATTTGTAGGCCCTGAAATTAAAATAGTATCTGCCCCTCTTTTTGCTAGTTCGTCCGCAATTGCATATCCTTGTTTCCCAGAAGAACGGTTAGCAATAAAGCGTATAGGATCGATCGGTTCATGAGTCGGACCAGCCGTCACAATTACTTTTTTACCTTTCAGATCTTGTTCTAATGTCAACAATTCAACTAACATCTGAGTGATTTTTTCTGGTTCACTCATCCGTCCTATACCCATTTCACCACAAGCCATACGACCATCTTCAGGACCAATAAATGTCACGCCATCTTGTTGTAAAAGCTCTACATTACGTTGTGTTGCAGGATGATTCCACATTTTCACATTCATTGCCGGGGCAACCACAACGGGTTTGTCTGAGGCAAGTAAAGTCGTACTCGCAAGGTCATTCGCAATACCTTGTGCCATTTTTGCCATTAAATTTGCTGTTATAGGGGCTACCAAAACAATATCTGCTTCACGAGAAAGACGAATATGTCCCATTTCTGCTTCATCTGTAAGATTAAATAAAGATTGATAAACTTTATGACCAGATAAGCTAGACAAGGTTAAAGGTGTCACGAATTCAGATCCAGATTCTGTCAGAACACACCGTACCTCTGCCCCTTCATCACGTAAGTTTTGAATTAATTCAGGAATTTTATAAGCAGCAATTCCACCACCTACAATTAATAATATACGTTTATTTTTTAATGATAGTCCCATATTTCTATCATATAGCTTTCACCATTTATTGTAAAATAAAATGCCCCAACAAGGCAAATAAAGCGAGTATCATCGTAACCCACAAAAGAATACGTTGTGAGGAAGATGTCTGTAATTTTGTACCTTGAAGTGTGAAAGCCTTATCTAATTTATCTTGGTAACTTTTGACACTATCTATTGTTTCAGGAAGTTTTTCTAAAACATAATGTAAGTCCTTCGCCATATTCACCGTCTTCTTGACAAAAGCTTCAGCTCCCATTTCTTTTTTAACCCACGATGAAACTAACGGTTTTGCAGCATCCCATATATTAATTTTTGGATCAAGGTTCCGCGCAACACCCTCTACAACCACCATAGTTTTTTGTAATAAGAATAATTGAGGCTGCGCCTTCATTTGAAATTGTTCCGTCACTTCAAATAATTGCTGCAACAAAAGTGCCATAGATATTTTATCAGCGTTTTGTCCATGAATCGGTTCACCTATAGAACGAAGTGCCTGTGAAAAATCTCCTATATTTTGCGTAGAGGGCACATAACCAGCTTCAAAATGCACACGCGCAATGAGATCATAATCCCGTGTTACAAATCCGTAAATAATCTGCGCAAAGAAATACCGCGTCTCTTCATCAAGACGTCCTGTAATCCCTAAATCAAGAAGAACTATGACTCCCTTCTTACTAATTAAAATATTGCCTTGATGCATATCAGCATGAAAAAAACCATCCTTGAGTGCTTGCCGTAAAAATCCTTGTAATAAGTTTTTAGCAAGCAAAGGTAAGTCCAGTTTTTCTTTTTTTAGAGCATCAATATCAGACGCTTTAATACCTTCAACCCATTGCATGGTTAATATTTCTTTTGTTGTATATTCCCAAATAACTTTTGGCACTTGAGTATCAGAGTCTTGTTTTAAATTGTCATAGATTTGTGAAAGTGCAGCAGCTTCTAATCTTAAATCTGTTTCTTGAATGACACCATCGCAAAGAGTTTGCACAAATGACCTTGGTTTTAAACGCCTTAAACTTGGTATAAGCATTTCTCCTAATTTTGTAAGCGCAGAAAAGAGTTTTAATTCCTTATGTAAAGTTTTTTTAATATTAGGACGCAGAATCTTTACAGCAATTTCCGTGCCATCTTTTAACTTAGCGTGATGAACCTGTGCAATAGAAGCAGAGGCAACAGGAGCACTAAAATAAGAAAATATCTCCTCTTTTTCTTGCCCATATTGTGTCCTGATAATTTGATCGACCTCTTTCATAGAAAATGCGGGAAGACGGTCCTGTAGGTTTTGTAAATCTTTTGCTAATTTATCTCCCACAATATCTGGTCGTGTGGCGAGGGACTGACCGAGTTTCACATAGCTTGCTCCTAATTTTTGTATTTTCTTCGATAAAAAATTGTCATCAGGGTGAGAAGGTGATTGTTTTATACCTAGGGTGAATATTTTTCGTAAAAAATGATTGCTCGTAAAAAATAGCTTATCTTGAGCTGTGATAAGTCTTAAAAAACAGAACAATCTAAAAAATCGTGCAATCATAACAGCTCCTAAGGACACCAAGCTTGATGTAAAGCCGCAACCCCCGCCGTAAGACGGTCAAACTTAACCCGAGCAAACCCAGCTTCTTCAATCATAATTGCGAAATCTTCCGCTTTAGGAAAGCGCCTAATACTCTCCACAAGATATTGATAAGGCTCATCATCTCCCGCAATAAATTTTCCAATGCGAGGAATCGCATAAAACGACCACATATCATATAATTTATCTACCTTATCGAGTGTTACATGACTAAATTCTAAACAGAGAAACTGTCCACCCGGTTTTAACACTCGATAAGCCTCTTTGAGTGCCTTATCGATATGCGTAACATTACGAATCCCAAAAGCAATACTATACGCATCCACAGAATTATCTTCAAAAGGCAACATCTCAGCATTCCCTGCTAAAAAACGAATATCCGAGCCCATAATTTTTTGTGACATACGTTTTTTACCAACTTTAAGCATATTAAAATTAATATCTAAAACAGTAACATCTAACGGATGGTGATGCCGCCTTGCTCGTTTCATAGCTCGATAGGCAATATCACCTGTTCCTCCAGCAACATCTAAAAGATGCTTAGGTTGTGTATTATTTGTAATCCCGATTTGATTAACCATAAGTGTTTTCCATACACGGTGCAGCCCCGCAGACATAATATCATTCATGATATCATAATTTGTAGCAACTTTATCAAAAACCCCACCAACCAAAGATTGTTTATCTTCTACATTCACCTCTTGATAGCCAAAATTTGTTTTATTTTTTTCGTCTGTCATTTACTCTGCTCTATTATATTATATATGTTTACATTTAACAGGAAAGCCTATCTATATGCCAGAACTTCCAGAAGTTGAAACAATTTGTCGAGGATTATCACCATTTTTATTAAACAACACCATTCATTCGGTTGAGCTTAGACGACAAAACCTAAGATTTCCATTTCCAGAAGATATGATACATAAATTAGAAAATGCAAAAATCACCTGCATTCGTCGCCGTGCTAAATATATTTTAATTCATTTACAAAAACCAGAGACACCAGACACCATATGGTTAACACATCTTGGCATGACTGGAAAATATACAATCATTCCTGCAGATAAACCTTATAAACTACAAAAGCATGATCATGTACAAGTTTCCTTCAAAGATGACGTTAAAGTTATTTATAATGACCCCAGACGTTTTGGATATATGGATATATTTCCTGTAACAACTGAAAAGAATATAAAATACCTTGCCCACCTTGGTGTAGAACCTCTAGGCAATGAATTTCATGCCGATGCTATATTAAAACTATTTTCACAACAAAAATCCTCTATCAAAGCTGTCTTACTCAACCAAAAAATCATTGCAGGTCTCGGCAATATTTATATATGTGAAGCTTTATTCAAATCAGCAATTCTACCTACCAGACTCGCAACTAAAATCTATAAAAAAGAATTAGAAATGCTCATGCGCTACATTGTTGAAATCTTAAGAAGTGCCATTCAAAAAGGTGGCTCAACATTAAAAGACTTTGCAAATACAGATGGTACACAAGGTTATTTCCAAACTCAATTTGAAGTCTACGGCCGAGAAAACAAACCCTGTTACCAATGTCAAACGCCCATTCAACGTATCGTGCAAGCAGGGCGTTCTAGCTTTTTTTGTAAAGTTTGCCAAAAATAAGCACGACTCATGAATAGGACTTGACCTTTGATAGGTAGCATTTTATAACTGCCTATCTAGCCGTCATTATAGACTGCTATGAATTTTTGAACAAAAATATAAAGTAAAATAGGTTATTTATATATGGCAAATACAAAATCAGCACAAAAGATGGTGCGTAAAATAGCAAAACGTACCGCACAGAACACAGTGTATCGTACACGTATGCGTTCAAAAATTCGTAAAGTCAGGGAAGCCATAGAAAAAGGTGAGAAGACAGAAGCCGTAGAAGCATTACGTCTTGCTCAACCTGAAATTATGAAAAACGGGTCTAGAGGCATTATTCATGCCAAAACTGCTTCTCGCAAAGTATCCCGTTTAGCAAAACAAGTGGCAACACTTAATTAATATTTATTCTTTAACTTTATAGCTTTTAAAACGGATCTAGAGGCATTATTCATGCCAAAACTGCTTTATTCATGCCAAAACTGCTTTTCGAAAAGCATCCCGTTTGGCAAAACAAGTGGCAACACTTAATTAATATTATTCTTTAACTTTATAGCTTTATAACTTTTAAAGTTGCTAAATATTGAGGTGTTTTGCCTATTTAATTACTCTTGAATATGTCTACCAAGATACTCTTTATTTTAAAAAATCATAATTATTTTCGAATCACTATTGTCTTTATATTTGCCATGCGTATAATGTACATACTATCGGAGGAAACCTAAAATTTATTTTGACAAAAACACTATAAAACCAGTAGTTAACCGGGGTTTCTCCTCAGTTTTCTATAAAGAACTTAAGGAAAGTTGGTATATATAAGTTAGGTCATATATAGCGCACATAAAAGCTATAATTTAGATTTTAAAAACACTCCCCCCGACACATCTTCCTAAAAGGAAGTGGCATATTATTCCGTTAAGGAATGGACGTAGTGATTGTGAATTACGTCTTAATGTATTTTCTAGAGTTTCCCTGTTTTTTTGACAGAGAAATATAATTTCTGTTGCGTGTTTCTTGAGTTTTAGTAATTAATTTATCTTAAAATCATTTATTGTCATGAAAATCATGGCCGTAAATCAAGGAATAGGTTCCATGTCAAATAAGTCTCTGCCTCTTATGGGTGAAAAACCTTCTGATTATAGTGGTAACATCTCTCCGCAGACAGCATGGGATACATTAAAAACTACTGAGAATGCTTGGTTAATTGATGTGCGCACTCAAGCCGAATGGGCATTTGTGGGTCAAGTCAACATTGCATCTTTGAACAAAACACCACTCTATATAGAATGGCAGTCTTTTCCTAATGGACAACAAAACACAGAGTTCTTAACACAATGTGAAAACCATATTGATAACAAAACAGCATATATATTTTTTCTATGCCGTTCTGGAGCACGTTCTACTGCCGCCGCACGCTATGTCCACAAACACGGATATCAATATGTTTACAATATAGACGGTGGATTTGAAGGAGACCACGACGCGCAGGCACATCGTGGAAAAATAAACGGTTGGAAGGCCTCTGAACTACTTTGGCAACAAAATTAAAACTTTAAATTATTAATGAAAGTTTAGTATAATGGATGATAATAATAAAAATGCTTCGCAAACTACGCTTCATAATCATGAATCAAGTGAAAGTCCAGAAATACAATGGTCACGTATTCGTGCAAGATTACGCGGTGAATTGGGTGAAGCAACGTTTAATAGCTGGTTCAAATCTCTAGAATTACATAAAACAAGCAAACACCAAGTTACATTACGTGTTTCCACACGGTTTATTCGTAGCTGGATTGAGTCACATTATCTATCTAGAATATTAGAATATTGGAATAAAGAAAACACACAGATTCAAAGTCTAGATTTTATTATAGAGGCAAAATCATCCACCAGTGGATTGAACACCTCTCGCAGTCAGAAGGTTATGCCTGCCCCTGCTCTTTTTAAAAATTCTTCAGAAGAAGTTTCAAAACCACCTCAAAACCCCATCAGCTCTTTTCTTCAAGATTCTAAGTATAATAGTATTGGTGCCCCTTTAGATCCACGCTATACGTTTGACAATTTTCTTACTGGCTCTGCCAATGAGTTAGCCTATGCTGCGGCACGGCGTGTAGCAGAAGAACAAAATAATAGTACAAATTTTAATCCACTATTTCTTTATGGTGGCGTAGGCTTAGGCAAAACACATTTAATGCATGCCATTGCTTGGGAAGTAAGAAACCGTGCCCCTCAACAAAAAGTCCTTTATATTTCAGCAGAACAATTTATGTATCAATTTATCCGTGCCTTACGATTTAAAAACATGATCACATTCAAAGAACAATTTCGTGAAGTCGATATGCTGATGGTAGATGATATTCAATTTATTTCTGGAAAAGAATCCACACAAGAAGAATTCTTTCATACATTTAATACTTTGTTAGATTGTAATAAACAAATCGTGATTTCTGCAGACCAGCCTCCTTCCGAATTACAAGGATTAGAAGAACGTATTCGTTCTCGTTTAGGTGGAGGATTAACCGCTGATATTCAAACAACAGATTACGAATTAAGATTACGAATTTTACAAAAAAAATATACGCATATAATACAAAACAACAACGACATTGAAATACCCAGTATAGTTTTTGAATTTCTTGCACAACGTATTACCTCTAATGTCCGTGTCCTTGAAGGTGCATTAAATCGTATTGTAGCCTTTGCATCCTTTAATAAAAAAACGATTACTTTAGACAGTGCTAAGGATATTCTACGTGATTTATTACGTTCCTCAGAACGACGTGTTACAATAGGTGAAATTCAACGTAAAGTTTCTGAATATTATAGTATACGTATGGGTGATATGTTATCCGCACGCCGTTCGAGAGTTGTTGCTCGCCCACGTCAAATTGCGATGTATATAGCCAAACAATTAACAACACGTTCTTTACCTGAAATTGGACGTAAATTTGGAGGTCGTGACCATACAACGGTCATACATGCGGTCAAAAAAGTCGAAGAATTACGTAGCAATACACCCACTCTAGACGAAGACGTTAGTTTATTGTTGCGCAGTCTAGAAATATAATTCTTCTCTGTTAACCTTTGATTGAAAAAAGCTACATTTTCTATATATTTAGTGCTATATTATTAATAATGATTCGTAATTTACCACTCTTATCAAACCGTAAATTAAACAAAATGGAAAGAACATGAAAGTCACAATTGAACGTAGCACAATTTTAAAAGCATTAAATCATGTACAAAGTATTGTGGAGCGTCGCACTACAATACCAATCTTATCTAATGTGATGATCGTTGCAGATGGTGGCATGATTGCCTTGACTGCAACTGATTTAGAAATTGAAGTCAGAGAAAAAATCGTAGCAGAGGTGAGCCAAGCAGGGAAAACAACTGCACCTGCTCATATGTTATATGACATTATTCGTAAATTGCCAGATGGAGCTCAGATAGAGTTTTCATTAAACTCGGAAAACAACCACCTTAAAGTGCAATCTGGTAAATCTTCTTTTACATTACAAACTTTATCATGTGAAGATTTTCCTATTTTAACAACAGATGAAATGCCACATGCGTTTGCACTTGCTCCTAGTGATTTACAGAGATTATTCGAGAAAACTAGTTTTGCTATGTCTATGGAAGAAACCCGTTATTATCTCAATGGTGTGTATTTACATACAATAGATGACACTGATGGAAAATCTGTTTTACGTGCTGTGGCAACAGATGGTCATCGTTTAGCTCATGTACAAATCCCACAACCAGTAGGGGCAGTAGGCATTCCCCCTGTCATTGTTCCACGTAAAACTGTAAATGAATTATTAAAATTATTAGATGATGTAGAGGGAGAAATTTCTTTACAAATTTCTGAATCAAAAATTAATTTTGCTTTTTCTAATATTGTAATTACCTCTAAATTAATTGATGGAAAGTTCCCCGATTACAATCGAGTTATTCCTGATGGAAATGATAAACAATTAAGTGTTAATATTAAAAACTTTTCTCGTAGCGTAGAACTTGTCTCTGCTGTTGCTAATGAGAAAACACGTGCTGTTAAGTTAAACCTTAAACCAGGAATGTTATTGTTTAGTGTGTTTAATACTGAACGTGGCGAAGCAAGTGATGAATTAGATGTAGAGTATCAATCTGAAGAAATAGAAATTGGCTTTAATGCACGTTATTTATTAGAAATCACTTCACGGCTGGATGGTGATACTGCAATCTTTGAATTAGCAGATTCTGGTGCACCAACAATTATTCGTGATGCAAATAATCAATCTGCACTTTATGTATTAATGCCAATGCGAGTTTAGAGGATTTGTATCAAGAAACTCCTCAAAAACTGCAACTCTCTGATACTACTTTTGCACCCTGTATCAAGAATATTTCTTTAACTCATTTTCGTTCTTATGAACAAGTTGAATTTTCTTGTTCATCTCGTCCTGTTATTTTAACTGGAGAAAATGGCGTTGGTAAAACTAACATATTAGAAGCCTTATCTTTATTCACCATAGGACGTGGTTTACGCCGTGCAAATATATCAGACATTGGATATAGGCAAAACAATGAGTCTACTTTTACACCATGGGCAATTTGTGTAGACCTAGAGAGTGCAGAAGGCATGGTACGTATTGGTATTGGCAGTGATTCCATAGGAAAATCTCGTCAATTACGTATTGATGGTATTATGTGCAAAGGGTTTGATCAACTGATGACACTGATGCCTCAGATTTGGTTAACACCTGATATGGATCGTTTATTTATGGATTCAGCAACTGGTCGGCGTCGATTTTTAGATCGTTTCTCTGCTTATTTAAATATAGCTCACGCAAAAGCACTCACCACTTACGAAAAATCAATGCGTGAGAGAAACCGTTTGTTGCAAGAAGAACATTATGATGAACGATGGTTAAAAGGGCTAGAATCCACTATGGCGAATACCGCTATACAGATCACAGAAATACGCCTAAATGCTGTGAATGCTTTAAGTAATGGCTTAGAACATATAAAACACCCTCATTTTCCTAAAGCAGATATTTCTTTACAATGTGATATTTCAATAGATTTACAAACGTTTTCTCCAATAGAAGTGCAAGAAAAGTTTCAATCTACCTTATACAAAAACCGTGCTCTTGATGCCGCAGCAAAAAGGTGTTTAAAGGGTGTGCATCGTTCAGACATTATAATACATCACCGAGAAAAAGATATGCCCGCAGCCAATTGTTCAACAGGAGAACAAAAAGCTCTATTATTAGGACTTATTCTAGCACAAGCTCACATATTGAAGGTTGAAACTAAGGTGGTACCAATGTTACTATTAGATGAAGTAACAGCACATTTAGATATGACTCGTAGGAATGCTTTATTTGAGACGATTAATACGCTAGGATCACAAGCATGGATAACAGGTGTAGATGCTCATATTTTTTCTTCGTTTTCAAAAAATGCTACACATTTGCAAGTCGTTAATGGAAAAGTGGTTCCGATAGATATTATTTAAAAAAGGAAAAAAACATGTCCAAAGATATAGAAACCAAGGTTGATACAGAAGATTATGATGCTTCATCTATTAAAGTTCTAAAAGGGTTAGATGCAGTACGGAAAAGACCAGGTATGTATATTGGTGATACTGACGACGGTACAGGTCTACATCATATGGTATATGAGGTCGTGGATAATTCTATTGATGAAGCCCTTGCAGGACATTGTGATACCATTAGCATACAATTAAATGCAGATGGTTCAGTATTAGTTCGTGATAATGGGCGTGGAATTCCAACGCAAATTCATGAAGAAGAAGGTTCCTCAGCTGCCATGGTCATTATGACTCAATTACATGCAGGTGGAAAATTTGATTCTAATAGCTATAAAGTATCTGGCGGACTACATGGAGTCGGTATCTCTGTTGTGAATGCCTTATCTGATTGGGTAGAACTAACCATTTATAAACAAGGTAAAATTCATCATATGCGTTTTACAAACGGTGACGCACAGAAGGATCTAGAGATTATCGGTGATACAGAAGAAACAGGAACACAGGTTGTATTTCACCCTTCCGCTGAAACCTTTACCATGACAAACTTTAAGTTTGAGACTTTAGAACACCGTTTACGAGAGCTCGCATTCTTAAATAGTGGTGTCTCTATCAAATTATCTGATTTAAGAAACACTGAACCAAGAACAGAAATATTGCATTATGATGGTGGCGTTGAAGAATTTGTTCGTTATTTAGACCGTAGTAAACAACCTCTGCTTGAAAAGCCACTTTATATTTCTTCAGAGAAAGACGATATTGGAGTGGAAATATCTTTATGGTGGAATGATAGCTATCACGAATCCGTATTATGTTTTACCAATAATATTCCTCAAAGAGATGGCGGTGCACATTTAGCAGGATTTCGTGGTGCTTTAACACGTACAATAAATAATTATGCCAATTCTAGTGGAATTGCCAAAAAAGAAAAAGTATCTTTCACAGGTGATGATTGTCGTGAAGGGTTAACAGCTGTTGTATCTATAAAAGTTCCTGACCCAAAATTTTCTAGCCAAACAAAAGATAAATTAGTGTCTTCAGAAGTTCGCCCTGTAGTTGAGAGTATTGTGAATGATATTTTGAATACATGGTTTGAGGAGCATCCTAAAGAAGCACAAAAAATCATTATGAAAGTTGTTGAGGCAGCAATTGCCAGAGATGCGGCCAGAAAAGCACGCGATTTAACGCGCCGTAAAGGAGCTTTGGATATTTCTAGCCTACCTGGAAAATTAGCAGATTGCCAAGAACGTGACCCTGCTTTATCAGAATTATTTATCGTTGAGGGTGACTCTGCGGGAGGGTCGGCAAAGCAAGGGCGCAATAGAAAAAATCAAGCCATTCTTCCTTTAAGAGGAAAAATTCTCAATGTGGAACGTGTGAGATTTGATAAAATGCTATCTTCAGTAGAAATTGGAACTCTGATTACCGCACTGGGAACAGGAATTGGTCGTGATGAATTTAACATTGAGAAATTACGTTATCATAAAATCATTATTATGACAGATGCTGATGTTGATGGTGCTCACATACGCACCCTGCTTTTAACTTTCTTCTATAGACATATGAAAGATATTGTCACACAAGGATATTTATATATTGCTCAACCACCACTTTATAAAGTCAAACGTAATAGCTCTGAATTATACCTTAAAGATGAAGAAAAATTGGAAACCTATTTAATTGAAGCAGGTTTATCTGATGCCGTTTTAACATTACATAGTGGCGAGCAAGTGTCAGGGCAAGACTTGATGTCATTAATAGGGCAGGCGCAAAAAATTAATAAATTCTTACAATCATTACCAGAATCTTATTCACATTTTATTGTTGAGCAAGTTGTGATTGCCGGTGCATTATCTTCTAATATTCTTTCTGATTCTGATTTAGCAACACAGCATGCTGGTCATATTGCTAAGCGTTTAGATATGTTATCTGAAGATATGGAAACAGGCTGGACAGGTACAAGATCTGAAGATGGTGGTTTATTATTTTCTCGTGAGCTTCGTGGTGTACGTGAAACATCTTATATTGATAATGCTTTGCTTTCATCTAGTGATACTCGACAACTGGAGTCATTTATACCTGATTTACAGACTTATTATTCAAAACCTGCAAAATTAACTTATAAGGATAAATCAGTTTCGATCTTTTCACCTTCTAAATTATTAGAGACAATTTTAGGGATCGGTCGTCAAGGGTTGAGCCTGCAACGTTATAAGGGTTTAGGAGAAATGAACCCAGACCAGCTGTGGCATACGACTTTAGATAATAACCAACGTTCATTGTTACGAGTAAATATTCAAGACTTACAGGAAGCCGATAACTTATTTCAGCAATTAATGGGTGACGTTGTTGAACCTCGTCGGAAATTTATCCAAGAAAATGCTCTTTCTGTGAACAATTTAGATATCTAAAAAACACTAATCTCCTGGTACTAATATC
>CAYMEP010000010.1:0-14768 GCA_964389695.1 uncultured Rhodobiaceae bacterium
CCCCACCTTTCACTTTTTGGAACCACAAAATATGTGGCAGAATTTCCACATTTTGATTATGTCAATCCCAATGCCCCCAAAGGTGGAAAAATAACCCTTAATGGTTTTGGACATTTTGATAGCTTTAACCCCTTCATTATAAAAGGTCGCCCTGCAGAAAAATTACACCTTATGTATGATACCTTAACAGTGCCTGCGCTAGATGAATATGGCACGCAATACGGTTTACTTGCACAAGACATCTCCTACCCTGAAGATATCTCATCCGCAACATTTACACTCAATTCAAAAGCTCGTTTTCATGACGGCGTCCCAGTCAAACCCGAAGATGTCATTTGGAGTTTCCAACAATTAGTCAAGAATCATCCTTTTTATCGAACATATTATGCAAATGTGAAAACGGTTGAAAAATTATCTTCTCATGCCATACGTTTTATATTCACAAAAAAATATGATCGTGAACTCCCACAAATTGTAGGACAATTTCCTATTTTACCAAAACATTACTGGACACGCAAAAACAGAGACATTAGTAAAACGACATTAGAGCCTCCCATAGGGAGTGGTCCATATAGGCTTAAACATTTTGAAGCAAGGCGATATGTACTTTATGAACGTGACCCTAAGTATTGGGGAAAGAACTTAAATGTAACAAAAGGCTATCATAACTTTCACCAAATACAGGTTGATTATTTCAATGACCCTACCGTCGCATTTGAAGCCTTAAAAGCAGGTAGTGTTACTTATCGCGCAGAAAACAATTCAAAAAACTGGGCAACAGGGTACAATATTCCTGCTATCAAAACGGGAAAGCTAATTCGTAAAAATTTGCCAAATAAGAATGTACAAGGCATGCAAGGCTTTGCCTTTAATATAAGGCATAAAAAATTCCAGAATCCGCAAGTGAGGGAAGCCTTTAATCTAGCTTTTAATTTTGAATGGATAAATAAAAATTTATTCTATAAACAATATAAACGTACCGACAGTTATTTTGACAATTCAATTTTGGCAGCAAAAGGTTTACCATCAAACGCTGAACTTACTTTGCTCAACCCTATACGAAAACAAATTCCAGAACGTGTTTTTACAACTGCCTTCACAAACCCTATTGTAAAGAAGGATTCTGATTTACGTCATAACCTTCGTCGAGCTAAAAATCTTCTCACACAAGCAGGGTGGAAAATCAATGATAGAAAATTGATGAAAAATGGACAAGTGTTGAGAGTAGAGTTTCTGATTGTACAACCAGCCTTTAAACGTATCATTGCCCCTTTTATCAAAAATCTTACCCGCCTCGGTATTGAAGCCAATATACGTCAAGTAGATGCAGCACAATATCAAAACCGTCTTAATAATTTTGATTTTGATATTATTGTTCACAATTTTGGGCAATCACTAACCCCAGGATATGAACAAAGAAATTATTGGGGTTCACAGGCAGCAAAGCAACAGGGTGGACAAAATGTCATTGGAATTGAGAATAACGCTATCGATCATTTAATTAACCATGTTATACTTGCAAAAACACGGGAAGAAAAAATAACCGCAACTCATGCCTTGGATCGAGTTTTACTCGCGTATCATTTTGTAATTCCACATTGGCATATTGCTTATCACCGCCTTGCTTACTGGGAAGGGTTACACCACCCTAAAAAACCACCTCCCTATAGTACAGGTTTCCCTGAAATATGGTGGAAACAATAAGGTATATATAAAGCTAGAATAATGACTATTTATATTTTGCGGCGACTTATGCTGACGATACCTACAATTTTAGGTATTATGCTTATCAGTTTTATCATTATTCAATTTGCACCCGGAGGTCCCGTGGAACGGATCGTTGCTCAATTACAAGGACATGGAACAGATGCTAGTTCTCGTTTTTCAGGAGGAGGAGGGGCAACATTAAATACAACACAGTCTTCTATCGGACAAAGTAAATATAGGGGTTCTCAGGGTCTTGATCCAAAATTCATTGCTGAGTTAGAGCAAAGATTCGGATTTGATCAACCTGCTCATAAACGTTTTATAAAAATGGTTAAAGATTATTTACATTTTGACTTTGGGATTAGTTATTATAGAGACATATCTGTAATTAACCTTATCAAAGAGAAATTACCTGTATCTATTTCTCTAGGATTATGGGCAACTCTAATCACTTATATAGTGTCAATCCCTTTAGGCATTGCCAAAGCTCAACGTGATGGCTCTGCTTTTGATGTGTGGACATCAAGCATTACGATTATTGGTTATGCGACACCTGCATTTTTATTTGCCATTTTAATGATTGTGCTCTTTGCGGGTGGAAGTTATTGGGACTGGTTTCCGTTGCGAGGATTGACCTCAGAAAATTTCTCTAGCCTTTCTTTGGGCGGAAAAATTCTAGACTATTTATGGCATATATGTCTTCCAGTAACCGCTCTGGTTATTGGTACTTTTGCGACAACCTCTTTGTTAACCAAAAATTCATTTTTAGATGAAATTGCAAAACAATATGTCACCACAGCTCGTGCTAAAGGACTCAATGAGCATCAGATTTTATATAGACATATTTTTAGAAATGCCATGCTCATTATTATCTCTGGATTCCCTGCCGCATTTATTGGAGCATTTTTCACAGGTTCTTTGTTAATTGAAACAATATTTTCTTTAGATGGTTTAGGTTTACTCTCCTATGAATCAATCATTAATAGAGATTACCCTGTTGTCTTTGCTACCTTATATATTTTTAGCCTTATCGGTATAATTATTTCTCTCATTTCCGATTTAACCTATATGTGGATTGACCCCCGCATTGATTTTTCTAATAGAAGCGTTTAGCCATGGCAATCTCAGAATTACAACAAAGACGCTGGCATAATTTTAAGACCAATCGCAAAAGTTATATTTCACTTTGGATATTTGGCATATTATTTTTCACCACTCTCTTTGCAGAATTTATTGCCAATGATAAACCTTTATTAGTAATTTATAAATCTCAAATTTATGCACCTGTTTTTTTTCAGTATTCAGAAACAAAATTTGGGGGAGATTTTGAAACCGAAGCAGATTATCGTGATCCCTACGTACAAGAATTAATTCTAGAAAAAGGGAATATGATATGGCCACCCATACGTTATTCTTACAACACCATAAACCTAGACCTAAAAAGTTCTGCCCCCTCTAAACCTGATAAAGAAAATTGGCTAGGCACAGATGATCAAGGCAGAGATGTATTAGCACGTATTATTTACGGGTTTCGACTTTCTGTTTTATTCGGATTAATTTTGACTCTCTGCTCTTCTGTTATTGGAATTTTTTCAGGAGCAATACAAGGGTATTTTGGTGGCTGGGTAGATTTATTATTTCAACGTTTTATAGAAATATGGAGTAGTATTCCTTCATTATATATTTTGATTATTCTAGCCTCCATTATTGAGCCAAGCTTCTGGTTTTTATTAGGTATTTTATTATTATTTTCATGGACTAGTTTGATCGGCATCGTACGCGCAGAGTTCCTACGCACCCGTAATTTTGAATATGTACTATCAGCCCGTGCTTTAGGGGTGAAAAACTTTACAATAATGTATCGACATATTTTACCGAATGCCATGGTTGCCACTTTAACCTTCATGCCTTTTATTCTAAATGGGTCGATTAGCACCCTAACCTCCTTAGACTTTCTTGGTTTTGGGTTGCCCCCAGGGTCACCTTCATTGGGAGAGCTACTTGCACAAGGAAAGGCTAATTTGCATGCCCCTTGGCTTGGTATATCAGGGTTTCTTACCATTGCTATTATGCTCTCTTTACTTATTTTTATTGGTGAAGGCATACGTGATGCATTTGATCCACGGAAAGTAAACTTATGACCCCTTGTCTTGAGATTCGTAACCTATCGATTGATTTTTTAAGTTATAAGGGTAAAAAAAATGCCGTAAACAATTTATCATTATCAGTTCCGACAGGTAAGACCGTCGGTATTGTTGGAGAAAGTGGCTCAGGAAAATCTGTCACAGCTTTATCAATTTTAGATTTATTGTCAAAAGAGCACACCGAAAAAAAAGGTGAAATTATATTTCAAGGACAAGATCTACATAAGATATCCAAACAAAATTTACGAAGCATCAGAGGGAATGAAATTTCAATAATTTTTCAAGAACCAATGACCTCATTGAACCCTCTACATAATATAGAAAAACAAATTGCAGAAAGTCTTTATATTCATAAAAATATTAAAGCAAAGAAAGCTCGTCCTCAAATATTAAAATTATTAGAACGTGTAGGCATACCGAATGCCGAACAACGCCTTAATGCTTTACCTCATGAATTATCAGGAGGACAAAGACAACGTGTAATGATTGCAATTGCCCTTGCGAATGAGCCAAAGTTACTCATCGCAGACGAACCTACAACCGCCCTTGATGTCACTGTACAAAAACAAATTCTGAACCTGCTCAAAGACTTACAAAAAGAAACAAATATGACTATATTACTCATTAGTCATGATTTATCTGTAATCAACTACATGGCGGATGAAGTTTATGTGATGAAAGGTGGAAAAATCATTGAGCATCAAAAAACCTCTGACTTATTCCAGAGTCCTAAGAAACCTTATACCAAAGCACTACTGGATGCGAATATTTCTGATACTTTATCCCCCTTACCTACTCAACAACCTATTTTATTACGTGCAAAGAATATTAACGTTAAATTTCCAATTAAAAAAGGATTACTCAAACGTAATCATGTATTTTTACATGCCGTTAATAATATCTCTTTACAAATTTATGCCAATGAAACTTTAGGTATTGTCGGTGAATCTGGTTCTGGGAAAACTACGATAGGACGCGCCTTACTAAGATTACAAGATTGCCAAGGTGAAATTTATTTCGACAAACAAAACATTCATAATTTAAAATCTAAATCCTTAAGAACGTTACGACAAGAAATGCAAATTGTATTTCAAGACCCCTATGGTGCACTCTCGCCTCGTATGTCTGTTAAGCAAATCATTGCCGAGGGATTAACAATTCATCAGCCTCACTTAACCACTGAAGATATTTCGAATCTTGTCTCTCAAGCTGTGGAAGACGTGGGATTACCCAAGGATTGCCTGCACCGTTATCCTCATGAGTTTTCTGGAGGACAACGACAACGTATATCAATTGCACGTTCTTTAATTCTTAATCCACGCTTGATTGTATTAGATGAACCCACCAGTGCTTTAGATCGTTCAGTGCAAATACAAATTTTGACACTCTTACGTAAATTACAACAAACAAAGAAAATCGCTTATCTATTTATTAGTCATGACCTAAATGTTGTACGTTCTATGGCTCATAGAGTCATGGTCATGCAAAATGGTTATGTCGTAGAAACGGGATTATGTGAAAATATTTTTAACAATCCACAACAAGACTATACAAAAAAACTATTAAAAGCAGCCTTTACTTAAATAAACCAACGCCTAATTACTATTATATCCCCATTTATTTTGGCAATTCTTTCACGTGCCAATTTGAAGTTTTCACTATAAACCTTCATATAGGTTGCATTGGCATGAAGGAGTCTACTCGAATCCTGCATAACACCAACATGACCTTTCCAGAATATAATATCTCCTCTTTGTAACCGTGAATCTATTGGCACCTCCTCTCCAAGACTTTTGGCCTGCATATCCGTATCTCTCATTGCCCGTACACCTGATAACCTTAAGGATGTTTGAATCAATCCAGAACAATCAATACCCAGATTAGTTAATCCTCCCCAAAGATATGGGCTATGAAGAAACTGTTCTGCAATATTGACAAAATCTCTTATACGTTCTTGTTTTTCCAATAAATCTTTTGTAATCATCCAACCTTGTTCTGTACGAGAAAACTGTTTTTCTTCTTGAATGACTTTTACCTGTGCCCCCAGAGGTAATACCGCCACCATCGGATATTTTATATCTGCTTTCCCATAAACAATGCCACGCAAGTTTTGTACAAAATGTGTTGTCTTATCTACCTCTTGGAAAGGTATAAGATGAGTCATATCAACATATCCTACATAGTCATCATACGTAGCTTGCCCCCATACAAATTTTCCGCATTCTTCATAAACAGTAAATACATCCCCATAAAGTAATTGTGTTTGTTGCTCTGCACCATCATCCGTCGTAACGACAAGAGCTGTTTGTGGTGCAATAACTCGGTAAGGTATACCTTGTAAATTTTCTTTATTCCCTAACGATATTCTTTTATCCATTATTTTTTCCATAACATTTTTCTAAGACTCTATACACCGCACGTAAGACTTGCGCTTCCCCTCCAACAGGATGTCCACTTTCTGCATACGAATTCCATCCATATATATCAAAATGTACCCATGATTCAGGTAAATTAACAAAGCGTTTTAAAAATAAAGCTGCCGTAATTGACCCTGCAAACCCTCCTTGTGAAATATGATTCACATCTGCAATATGACTAGATAATAAACGATTATAATTATCCCATAAAGGCATCCGCCACATTGGATCAATTTCTTTTTCTGCTGCCCATTGCAAATGCCCAGCAAGTTCATCAGACCCAGTATAAAAAGCAGGAAGCTCTGTCCCCAACGCCACACGTGCCGCACCTGTCAAAGTTGCCATATCAATAATCAAATCAGGGTTAGATTCACCCGCATAAGTTAATAAATCAGCAAGAACCAAACGTCCCTCTGCATCTGTATTTCCAATTTCGACACTCAAACCCTGACGGCTCATCAAAACATCACTAGGACGAAAAGCCTCACTTCCAATAGAGTTCTCAACCGCACCAATTAAAACATTTAAACGAACTGGCAAATTTAATTTCATAACCATTTCGGCCAACCCCAAGACATGCGCGGCACCTGCCATATCTTTTTTCATCAATGACATGCTATTTCCTGGTTTTAGATTCAATCCACCTGTATCAAAACATACGCCCTTACCAATCAAGCTAATACGTGGATGCGCATCATCACCCCAATTGAGCTCAATCATACGGGGCACAATATTTGCAGCACGCCCTACCGCATGAATCAAAGGAAAATTTTGTTTTAATAAATCATCACCAGAAATAATATTACATTGCGCATTATATTGTTCTGCCATTCTCACAGATATATTTTCTAAGGTTTGAGGGGTCATGTCACAAGCGGGTGTATTAATCATATCCCGAGTATGAAACACAGCCTCAATCATAGCCTCTATACGTTTTATATGAGTTGATTTTGGCAAAACAAGTTGCGGATGTTTTTTGATATTCTTTTTTTGCTTATATTGGTCAAAACAATATGTACCTAAACCCCACGCTAAAGAAATTTGTACAACTTTGTCTTCATCATCTGGTAGGTCTGCCAAACGATAAACTTTATCACCAAGTTTCTCAGATAAAATTGAGAGCAAATGATAATCCAATTTTTCTCCTTGTCCTAACAAAACGGACTCTATTTCGCCTACCTTATCAGGAATCAATAAAACCTGTCCTCGTTTTGCCTGAAAAGAAGAGGATTGCACCCAAGAACTTACATATCCTCCATGCCGTTCTAACCATTCTCCTAATTCCTGTTGCGTCAACAAATAGATAGGGCAAGCAGGACGAACGTTTTCTAAAACAAATAAACCAGACATAACTTTTCCTTCAAAATATCATTACGAATTGTAAATCAGTGAACAATGATAAACAAGCCTTGTCACTAGCAAATAATTACTATATCCATAACCTAATGGATAATCTTGAGGTTTTTTATGTCTACAAAAAAAGAGTTTATTTCAAAGGATGCACAAGCTGACCAGTTAGCAATCACCTCTTTGCCCAATAGTGAAAAAATATATATTAAAGGTTCACGTGACGATATAAATGTGCCGATGAGAAAAGTGATTCAATCTTCAACGCCTACCGATATGGGAGGAGAGATTAATCCACCACTTTATATTTATGATACTTCAGGGGCTTATAGCGACCCCAAAATCAAGATTGATATTCGAAAAGGATTGTCTGGATTACGCACGGCATGGATTAAGGAACGCCATGATACAGATCAACTAGACGGTCCAAGCAGTCAAACAGGTAAAACTCGGCTTGCGGATAAAAGCTTAGACCCATTACGTTTTTCCCTTACTCGTACTCCACTACGTGCCAAGCAAGGAAAAAATGTTACACAAATGCACTATGCACGCCAAGGCATCATCACTCCTGAAATGGAATTTATCGCAATAAGAGAAACCCAAAACCGTCACCAATATATAAAAAGCTTAGAACAAGCTGGTGAACGCAATCAACGTATGAGTGAATTATTAAAAAAGCAACATCAAGGGCAAGACTTTAATGCTAATATTCCTCAAGATATAACTGCAGAATTCGTCCGACAAGAAGTTGCCTCTGGACGAGCAATTATTCCTGCCAATATCAACCACCCAGAAAGTGAACCAATGATTATTGGGCGTAATTTTCTTGTCAAAATTAATGCCAATATTGGGAATTCCGCTGTCACCTCTTCTATCGGAGAAGAAGTTGACAAAATGACATGGAGCACAAGGTGGGGAGCAGATACGATTATGGATCTCTCTACTGGAAAAAATATTCATGAAACCAGAGAATGGATCTTGCGTAACTCTCCTGTTCCTATTGGGACTGTCCCTATTTATCAAGCCCTAGAAAAAGTTAACGGTAAAGCAGAAGATCTCACTTGGGATATTTTTCGTGATACACTGATAGAACAAGCCGAACAAGGCGTCGATTATTTCACCATTCATGCTGGAGTATTACTACGTTATGTACCTATGACTGCCAACCGCATGACAGGTATTGTATCACGTGGTGGTTCTATTATGGCAAAATGGTGTCTTGCACACCATAAAGAAAGCTTCCTTTATACCCATTTCGAAGATATTTGTGAAATTATGAAAACCTATGATGTCTCCTTTTCATTAGGTGATGGGTTACGTCCTGGTTCCATTTGGGATGCCAATGATGAAGCACAATTAAGTGAACTAAAAACACTTGGTGAATTAACAAAAATTTCTTGGAAACATGATGTCCAAGTCATGATTGAAGGTCCAGGTCATGTCCCCATGCAATTAATCAAAGAAAATATGGATTTACAATTAGAACATTGTTCTGAGGCTCCTTTTTATACACTGGGTCCCCTCACTACAGATATTGCCCCTGCTTATGATCATATCACTTCTGCCATTGGTGCTGCTCAAATTGGGTGGTATGGAACAGCCATGCTGTGTTACGTCACCCCAAAAGAACATTTAGGTCTTCCCGATAAAAATGATGTCAAACAAGGGATTATCACTTATAAAATAGCCGCCCATGCCGCGGATCTTGCAAAAGGATTCCCTGGAACACAAATTCGAGACAATGCTTTATCCAAAGCACGATTTGAATTTCGTTGGGATGATCAATTTAATCTCTCTCTAGACCCTGACACAGCTCGGTCTTATCATGATGAAACTCTACCCAAACAATCTATGAAATTGGCACATTTTTGTTCCATGTGTGGACCACACTTTTGTTCCATGAAAATCACACAGGATATTAGAGAATACGCCCAACGTATTAATGTACCCGCTAAAGAAGCATTGCAAACTGGTATGCTTGAAAAATCAGAAGAATTCAAAGAACAAGGCAATAAATTATATAAAAAGCTATAAACTTATTTCTCCATTGTTATACGCAGAAATATAAATACCTCACTTAAATAAAAAGGAAATATTACCAATGCCATATTTAAAACTCCATTCCAATATTTTCTTATATTTTTCTATATTATGCAGTCTCCTCATCATAAGCTTTCCTGCATATGCGATTCACCACGAACACCAAACAGATAACGAACACCCAACAGATGAAGTCGTTGTCACGGGAACACGTACCGTTTTTCGTTCTGCCTTAGATACCCCTGCTCCTGTTGATATACTAAGTGCAGAAGATTTAAGTGCTACGGGACATACAGAAACTGGTCGTGCTATACAAACTCTTGCCCCTTCTCTTAATTTCCCCTCTAGCTCAATTGCTGATGGAACAGATTCTCTAAAACCTGCAACTTTACGTGGTTTAGGTCCTGACCAAACCCTTGTATTGCTTAATGGAACAAGACGGCATAAATCTGCCTTACTTCACGTCAACACCTCTGTCGGTCGAGGAACGGCAGGAACAGATCTCAACGCTATTCCTACAAGTTTTCTTCATAGTGTTGACATTTACCGTGATGGTGCAGGCGCACAATATGGCTCTGATGCCATTGCAGGCGTGATAAACCTTCATCTAAAAGAAGTCAGTGATGGAGAGGCACTCCTCTCCTATGGGCAAACTACCAAGAATGATGGGAATGCATACCTTTTTGCAATCAATAAAGGGGTCGCATTACCTAATGATGGATTTTTATTCCTTGGTTATGAATACCTAAATCGTGGAAAAACAAATAGATCAGGTTTATCTGGAACTGTTTTATATTCAGGTGATGCAGGTACCTCAGACCCTAGCACCTGTAATGCAACAACAAATACAGGTTGTGATCCGAAAGAATCCACAGCTAACCGTCATAATTTTATTATCGGGGACCCTAAAAGTGAACAACATTCTTTTGCCTACAATGCAGGTATCACTTTAGCAGAAATAGAGTTAAGAAGTTTCTTTATATGGTCCGACCGTGAGAACCAAAGTACAGGTTTCTTCCGTGAACCAGATGATTCCACACGTAATATTGTTTCTATATATCCAGACGGCTTTCTCCCAGAGATTAATACTGATATCGTAGATGTTTCATTTGGGGTTAGTGCTGCAAAAGAACTTGCAAAAGGTAAACTAAAAGTTTCCTATACACTCGGTCGTAATGAATTTGACTTCTATATAACGAATTCTCTGAATGCAAGTTTTGGAGATAATAGTCCTACGGAAGCCGATTCCGGTGGGTTATCCTATCAAGAACATATACTCAATACAACTTACATACATAAATTTAATGACTCTACTACCTTAGCCGTAGGCAGTGAGCTTAAGAGAGAAATATATAAAATCCGTGCTGGAGAACCACTGTCTTATATAAATTGTAATACCGATGATAACGCAGAAGCCTTAACAGGGATCACAGGTTGTGAAGCTGGGAAAGTTGGCGGCATACAGGTGTTCCCAGGATTTAGACCAGAAAATTCTGTTGATGAGCATCGTGATAACCTCGCCCTTCATGCAGAACTCAGCCATGAGATTAAATCAGCTCTGATAACGGGTGCTATTCGTTATGAATATTATGACAAAATCGGTAATATCTTTGTTGGTAAAGTCTCTGCTTTTAATGAATTCAATGAAACACATGCCATACGTGCTTCGGTTAGCAATGGGTTTCGCGCGCCTTCTTTACATCAATTGCACTTTAATACCATCGGTACTTCGAGCGTAGACGGTATATTAACACAAACAGGCACATTTAATAATGATAACGCTTTAACGAAAGAATTGGGCATATCAAGATTAAAAGAAGAAAAATCTATTAATTTTGGTATTGGGTATATATTTACCCCAACACATAACCTTACATTGACCGTAGATGCATATCATATTGATATTTCTGATCGTATTATTTTATCAGGTGTCATTAAAAGTGATAACCCTAACCTATCAAGTGAAGCTGTCGCCATTATGGCCACACGAGATATCACTGCCGCGCAATTTATGATGAATGGCCCAGATACAAGGACACAAGGACTTGATATTGTTGCTTCTTATACCCCTCAAATTCCTATAGGTACATTAAATTTTAAATTATCTGGAAATTATACCGTAACGAAAGTTCGTGGAAATATTAATGCTCCCACTTTCTTACAAGGGTTAGAAAAAGACTTATTTAGCGAAAGAGATCAATCTATTATTGAGTCATGGCAGCCTAAAAGCCGTATTATATTTCAAACTAACTATAGTATTAAGGATGTTACCTTCTCAGGAATAATAAATTATTATGGTGCTTATAAATCATCTGAAGGGTTAGGAGACAATTATGAAGAACAAAAACATTCCGGGGCTTTTGTAACAGACATACGAATTCATTGGGAATTCATTCCGAATTTTGCATTGTCTTTAATTGGAGATAATATTTTTAATCAATACCCTGAACACACAACCCTACAAAATAGCCGCGGAGGTGAAATTCTAGATATTGTGGATAGTGCAGGTGCATTTACTTATTCACGGAGAACCGCCCCTTATGGATTTAATGGTGCTTATTGGGGAATACAATTAAAAGCTAACTTCTAAAACTAACTTTTTAACCTCTCTATATCATTGAGACGTTTTACAAGACTCCATGCGATCGCATAGGGTGAATTTACGGGAACGGCGGTACCAATTTGCTTATATTGTTGCCCCCATTGGTCCCATAAATTCTCAGTTATCAGGAAATGTTTGAACTCTTACATATTCTCTTACAGTTAGAGTGCAAGTTTTTTCTGGGTGACATCATTCTGTTTGTTTTTGAGCGGGTGAACATGTTAGCGTAAGACTTGGCTCACCTCATGATAGCCTACGTGCCATACCTGTTTTTCCACCTCCTAAAAAATAACTTTTTTGCATATATTCTCTTTGTAATGAATCTGGCAAATCCTTCCAATACCCCCCTGCGGCACTTCATGAGTGATTTCAGCTTTTTTTCTTCTTGGATATTTCTGCCCCAGCGATTCTGGAACATCACAATCATATTGTTCCTCAGATTTAAGATATCTTCAAGATTTCATAATTCGTTTGTAAGGTGAAGACCAAGACAAGACATGTCGAATTTGGCTTTTCCACAATAGTGTTTTGCATCAAATGTAAACTTGATCAGGTCAATGAGGTTTTTATTAAATGTCTTCAAGTCAATTGGGAATCTATATTTTTCAAGCGTCCCAAGAACATGCTTAAAAATAAGCTCATCACTTATAAACCCTAGATTATATTTCCTCATTTTTAATCTTATAATGTCTAATAAAGAATCGTTAATTCTATGCCGAAGATACGTCCTTTTTTCAAAGGAGAAAACGACCCTACTGCTGGCGCTGTATAAGGTGCGGCACTACCATCAGAATAATTTCCGCCCCCGAAAGGCAATTGAGTATCACCCCCTGCAAGCACCTCATCAAGTAGGTTTTTACCATAGAGTGATAAGAACACACCTTCTCTCGGGGTTTCCCATTCTAAATCAACATTCAACATATTTACCGTATTAAACCAACCTGTGTTATTATCCGTGAAAGCACTTTTATCACGATACTGTAAATCAAGACGCGTCGTTAATTTACCATATTGATTAAAATCTTTATTATGAACGAACCCAAAACCCCAACTGAATTTTGGAGCACGTGGAATATCTAAATCACGATCTATCTGATCAACAACACCATCACCATTCAAATCATACCCTACAGAATCATACGAGGCTGATAAAAGCCCAATATTTGCATGCATTGAAAAAGAAGGATAGAGGGCATAAACAAATTCACTCTCTAGCCCATAAATTGTTGCATCTGCCGTATTCGTAACAATTTGTGAAACTCCCGCAGTTGCACTAGGCACGTTCACTTCACGCTGCATATCCTGCACACCACTCCAAAACACAACACTATTCACAAAACCCTTATTATCAGCGAATGAGTATTTCATTCCAAATTCAATAGAATCCACTATTTCTTCATCAAAATTATGTTTACCTGTCACAGCGACTTGCTCAGTCAAAAATGCAACTGAGTCCGTCACACGTAAATTATAACCTCCAGAACGTACACCTCTGGTGTAATTAGCATAGAAGTTAGTTGCCTCGTTAAATGCATAACTCACACCAATTTTAGGTGTAAAGTTATGCCAATCGTTCTTATCAGAATATCCACTATTTTCAGCATCGCATGGTGTCGCTTGTGCTAAACAAGCTGGATAATCTATATAACGCACGGTGACATCCTTTTCTTCATAAGAATAGCGCAGACCAAAAGTTCCCGTTATTTTATCATTAAAATGGTAGTCCACCACACCAAATAGCCCAAGAGCTGTATGATCTTGTTCACCGCCACCCTCTAGAACTAAACCTTCTGCTATAATTGGCAAGTGACGTATTTCATTATATTTTATATTTTGTGTGAATTGATAAAACCCTGTAACCAATTCAATTTTATCGCCAATCTCTCTTGCATAACGCAATTCATTAGAGAATTGATCCTGTTCAATATCAAAAGAGGCATGGAATAAAAATTGTGGTGTAGCATCAATATCACCAAATGTATAATGCTCCACTTCTCTATACCCAAAAATATATGTGAATACACCGTCAAAAGGAGCTGCCCATTCAGCTTTTACAGATGTATTAAATATTTCAAACTCATCATCACCTTTTTCATCTATTGAAAACCCAAAATCATTGCGAGAATGTTGTCCACGGTTTTGACCGACAGCTCCATCTCCTTCACTATTCAAGTATTCAAATTTACTCAAAACTGTTAATTCATCAACAAGCATCAGTTCAAATGCACTACGCAATATATATGCACCTTGCTCACCATGCTGCCGCCCTGATATACTATCTATAAATGTACCATCATCATGATTATAATAAGCGCCAAATCTCCCGTTTAATTTACCTGGTACCAATGGGCCAGAAACCACACCTTGTACGTATACATTTGCACCATCTACATTTCCAAAAGGCGATTCTACGGCTAATTTATATTTACCTTCGAATGTATCGGTGGGATTAGCAGTATTTATCATCACTGCGCCTCCTGTCGTATTACGACCAAAAAGTACACCTTGTGG
>CAYMEP010000011.1:0-14707 GCA_964389695.1 uncultured Rhodobiaceae bacterium
GAATATAATCTTCAATCACCACCTGCATTCCTATAAACATGTGCCAAACACCCGATACAATCAATAATAACAGAATAATCGCAACGACTGGATGACTAAGATACATCATAACCATATCATAATCTGAGTCTAAATGTTTCAATAGGCCAACAACAAAAAACACCGATAAAGGAATAAGCGCCAGTGCCGTTAGACGCTGAATCCAGAAATGATGGGTTCCTTTCTTGGCAGAACCAAGACCTCTCACACGACTTAAGTCAGTTTTCATATCAGACATCAAAAATCCCCATAAAATTATACGCAACCCCCCACGATAGCAACGTCAAGAATAGAGGAACCAAAACAGCTAAACGAGCCATAAATTCAACATTCCTCAAATCAAATCCACGACCCGTATCCCATATTAGATGCCGAATCCCTCCGAACATATGGTGAAATAATGCCCAAATATAAGCAAATAAAATTACCTGCCCCACAAAAGATCTCACTCCCATCATCACTAGCTCATAATATACCTGACCACTTGCCACTGCCATTAACCAAATCAATAGCAATAGTGTACCAAGATAAAGCACAACTCCCGTCATACGATGTAAAATCGACAACATCATTGTCAATGTCCAACGATAAATTTGAATATGTGGCGACGTAGGACGTATGGTTTTCTTTTCTGGCATTGCATAAACCCTTATTAACAAAACGTCTTTATAAACTAGCTTACTCTATATGTCATTAGTCTATATCAAGATTTATCGTCAGGCTTTCTTTGAACCCTCTGTTCTTCCAACACGTTCTCGAATAGTTCCATCACCGCCTTTTGAACTTTCTTTTCATTTTTATTTACTTTACTTTCCAAATAACGATTCCGAAAGATCGATATAGTAGGCACACATATAGAAAAACATATCATAACGAATATAAACTCTTTATATTTAACCCATAAATTACAAACTGACTCCCATTTACACAACCTCAAGTAGGTTTCCAAAAAAATAACTACAGTACAAAAGGTCAACGCAAGGACTGCAATTCTTCTTAATCTTGCGAACCATTTCGATGGTGAAAAATTTGCAAGATATAAGTAAGATTTGCTTTTAGTTATACAACGGGCACTCCCTTTATATCTTTCTGACATACCCTCCATGAGATGATTTATCTCAGACACCACTTCTTTTGCTTTTGCTCGTCGCTTTTCTGAAAGCAATCCTTGATCAAAAAGAACATAGGCCAAATTAAAAGTAATCGCTATAGAGGCCACCCATCCGAAAGTTACAAAATTACAAATATCCACCATAATGCTTAATCCTTACGACTACATGAAGCCGCAAGTTCTCCAAATAACTTGTTTAACTTAACGGTAAATTCTTTTTTCCCCCATGACACCATAGATTGAGGGTGATATTTATCCATCTCAAAACGATAGGAATCCTCATCTACCGTAATCATATGACACTCAACAGACTCTGCCACCTCTTTTGGTAAAACATCTTTTCTAACATTACCTAAACTTAAAACCTCAGAGAGAGGATGTTCAGAATCTATTTCTTCTTCCAAAATAATATTAAGGGTTACATCTGGTTTTTTTACAAACATCTTAACGGCCTTCACGATATTATCCGCTCCATAAATCTCTATGTTTAACGATCCAGAAAAAATATTTACTATCTTGTTTGCATTCAAAAACAGACGCTCAATCACAATTTGTGCATGTTCGACTGAACTATTAGCAATCATTTCTCCATCACATTTTACAGCCGCTTCTTCTACACGCTCACGATATTTATTCATCTCCTCAAACATCATATTTCTCCTTTGATTCGCACTGACCACTCTAAAGCTATATATGAATCAATTATAATCTCACCCAGTTTAACGAAGACAGAAGGATAATCAATTTATTTTTCAATACCTAACTGGCGCTTTGCTTGTTCAAAATGCAAACGCTCTACCATTTGTCCATTCACACGCAACACGGCTTTATCCTTATTTTCACTCAACGAAAATGCTACGATAATATCTTGAAATTGTTTAAGTTCTCTATCACTGGGAGAAAATACAGCATTAACCGTCTCAACTTGATGAGGATGAATAATAGTCTTGCCATCGAATCCAAACGCTTTAGCTTTTTGTGCCTCTTGCTGTAACCCCTGTAAATCCTCGATATGATTCCATACTCCATCGAGAACAGATAATCCATAAGCACGCGCAGCTAACACCAACATAGACATAGACATATTCAGAGCGTAGCTATCTCTTTCTAAACCTAAATGTAGGTCCTTAGATAAATCATTACTCCCAAGCACCAAAGCAGACAAAGAAAGATTCTTTACACAAGCGGCAATCTCTTTCACATTTAACACAGAAAGGGGTGTTTCAATCATCGCCCAAATTTGAATCCCCTCTGGCACGCAAAGATTTTGAATATCACTAGCTTCATTAACCTTAGGAATTAAAATTACATCTGGTTTGACAGCACAAACAGCATTCCAATCTTCTTGCCCCCATTGCGTATCAAATCCATTTATACGGGTAATCACTTTACGTTGACCATACCCCCCCTGTTTGACGGCGGCACATACCATATCTCTCGCATCTATTTTGACTTCATCTGCAACTGCATCTTCTAAATCAAAAATCAGAGCATCTACGTTTAAGCTTTTTGCTTTTTCTAATGCTCGAGCATTACTGGCAGGTAAATATAAAACAGACCGCAATAATGGCATCATTTTTTCAGATAGTTTTGCACGAGACATTCTGCAATTTGCACAGCATTTAAGGCCGCACCTTTCCGCAGATTATCTGACACAACCCATATATTCAGACCATGTTCTACGGTTTTGTCTTCACGAATACGAGAGACAAAAGTTGCATATTCACCAACACATTCCACTGGCGTAATATAACCACCATCTTCCTGCTTATCTATTACCAAGATGCCTTCTGCCTCTTGCAAAATATTGCGCGCCTCTTTTGCCGATAAAGCCGATTCAAATTCGATATTAACAGCTTCAGCATGTCCAACAAAAACGGGAACACGTACAGCTGTTGCCGTTAACTGAATAGACTCATCTAGAATCTTACGTGTTTCAGCCGTCATTTTCCATTCTTCTTTTGTACTTCCATTTTCTAGAAAGACATCAATATGAGGAATAACATTAAAAGCAATTTGTTTGGTGAAGTTTTCTTGCACCATAGAATCATTAACAAAAATACCTCTTGTTTGTGAAAATAACTCATCCATTGCCGACTTACCTGCACCAGACACAGATTGATAGGTAGAGACCACAACACGTTTAATTTTAGATGCATCATGCAAAGGCTTCAAAGCGACAACCAATTGTGCCGTAGAACAATTCGGATTGGCAATTAAATTACGATTCTTATAATGAATAATATCTTCTGGATTAACCTCTGGAACAATTAATGGAACATCTTTATCCATTCTATATAATGAAGAATTATCAATGACCACACAGTTTTCTTTTGCCGCAATAGGCGCATATTCTGCTGTTATTTCAGAACCACATGCAAAAAAAGCAATATCAGCTTTGGCAAAATCATAATTCTCCATTGCTAGAACTTTTAAGGTTTTATCACCAAAACTTACTTCTCTACCAATAGATCGACGAGAGGCTAAAGCATCAACCCGTTCAACAGGAAAATTGCGATCGGCAAGAATATTCATAATTTCTCGCCCAACATTCCCAGTGGCCCCAGCAATCGCAATCACATATCCCATCGACGTTTCCTAGTTTAATTGATTTAAGGATTCTAAAATAGCATCACCCATGCCTACTGTTCCTGTTTGCGTCATACCAGCTTGCATAATATCTGCAGTACGCAGACCATTACTCAATACTGATTGCACTGCATTTTCTAATAAATCAGCATCAGCTCCTAAATCAAAACTATAACGCAATGCCATAGCAAAAGATAAAATCGTCGCCATAGGGTTTGCTAAATCTTTTCCAGCAATATCAGGAGCAGATCCATGTACAGGTTCATACATTGATTTCACACGCCCCTCTGCATCTTTGGCCCCCAAAGACGCCGATGGCAACATACCCAAAGACCCCGTCAACATTGCAGCCACATCAGAAAGTAAATCACCAAATAAATTATCTGTAACCAAAACATCATATTGCTTAGGGTTACGAACCAATTGCATCGCACAATTATCTGCCAATACATGCTCTAGTTCTATTTTAGGAAACTCCGCTTCAATGACTTTTGTCACTTCTTCATTCCATAACAAACCAGACTCCATCACATTACGTTTTTCAGCAGAGGCAAGACGTTTTCCTCTCTTCATCGCTAAATCACCTGCCACACGTGCAATACGTTCAATTTCATATGTCTCATAAACTTGTGTATTCACACCACGTCGTTGTCCATTGCCTAAATCTGTAATGCCACGTGGTTCACCAAAATAAACACCACCTGTTAATTCTCGAACAATCATAATATCCAAGCCTTCAATAATTTCTCTCTTTAAAGAAGAACTATCTGCCAAAGCAGAAAAACAAATTGCAGGACGTAAATTCGCAAATAATCCCAAATCAGAACGCAAACGTAAAAGCCCCGCCTCAGGACGAACATCATATCCAATATTCTCCCATTTAGCACCACCAACAGCACCAAGCATGACAGCATCAGCGTTCTGCGCCTTTACCATCGCTTCATCAGAAATCGCAGCACCATGAGCATCATAAGCACAACCGCCAACCAAATCCTCTTCTAAGGTAACGTCAAAGCCTCTATACTCACCGAACCATTCGATAATCCGTCTTGCCTGCCCCATCACCTCAGGACCAATACCATCACCTGCTAAAAGTAAAATTTTCTTCATAATAACCTCTATAAAATACCATTTACGACCAAGATTTTAAATTCCATTCGGCTTCAAAAGAATTAATTTTATCTGCCTTTTGTAGAGTCAAACCAATATCATCCAATCCATTCAACAAACAATTTTTACGAAACGCATCCACTGGAAAAGAAATTTGCTTGCCTTTCGCATCGGTAATCATCTCAGTTTCTAAATTAATCGTCATTTCAAGTGCTTTGCCTTCTAATGACGCAATGAGTTCATCAACTATTTCTTGTGACAAAACGATTGGTAACATACCATTCTTAAAGCAATTGTTAAAAAATATATCGGCAAAGCTCGGCGCAATAATACAGCGTATTCCAAAATCTGATAATGCCCACGGAGCATGTTCTCTGCTTGAACCACAGCCAAAATTATCTCCTGAAAGCAAAATTTTAGACTCCCGAAACCCTGATTGATTCAAGATAAACTCAGGAATTTCTTTCCCCTCAGACGTAAAACGCATTTCATCAAATAAATTTTTTCCCAAGCCTTCACGTTTAATTGTTTTCAGAAATTGTTTTGGAATCAACATATCTGTATCAATATTTTGTAAATTCAATGGTGCGGCAATACCCGTTAAAATGTTAAATTTTTGCACTTTTGTCTCCTAAATTATCACACCGCACTACCACTTGACTCTCATTTTAGAATATCACGATTATACAGAGAAAGAATTTCAATCTCTATAATGTTCGGACATCAACAAAATTTCCTGTCAAAGCGGCGGCAGCTGCCATTGCAGGTGAGACCAGATGTGTACGCCCACCACGTCCTTGTCGTCCTTCAAAATTCCGATTAGAGGTCGAAGCACAACGTTCTCCTTCTTCTAACCTGTCATCATTCATCGCAAGACACATAGAACATCCTGGTTCACGCCAATCGAATCCTGCCTCAATAAATATTTTATCTAATCCTTCAGCTTCTGCCTGTCGTTTAACCAGCCCAGACCCTGGAACAACCATAGCATAAACCGTTTTGGCAACATGGCCTTTTTTAGCAATTTCAGCCGCTGCCCGTAAATCTTCAATACGTCCATTGGTACAAGAGCCAATAAAGACTTTATCAATCGTGACCTCTTGCATTGGCATATCTGCTTTTAATCCCATATAATCCAAGGCACGTTGTACAGCATGGCGACGGTTTTCATCAGCAATATTGTTTGGGTTCGGCACAGTACCTGTAATTGAAACCACATCTTGCGGTGAAGTTCCCCATGTAATTAAAGGCGGTAAATTGGCAACATCAATGGTAATTTCACGATCAAATTTTGCATCTGTATCAGATTTCAAACGACGCCAATATGCCACAGATTGATCCCAATTTTCTCCTTGTGGTGCTTTTGGTTTGTCCTTCAGATAAGCAAAAGTTTTATCATCAGGAGCAATTAAACCAGCTCTTGCTCCTGCTTCAATTGACATATTACATAAAGTCATACGCCCTTCTATACTCAAAGCCTCAATGGCAGAACCTGCATATTCTAACACATACCCTGTACCACCAGCAGTCCCAATTTCACCAATAATGGCAAGCGCAATATCTTTTGCTGTTACATAAGCAGGTGCATCTCCAATCACATTGATACGAAAATTCTTTGCTTTACTTTGAATCAAAGTCTGTGTTGCTAAAACATGCTCGACTTCTGAAGTTCCAATACCATGCGCCAAAGCTCCAAATGCACCATGAGTTGAAGTATGACTATCACCACAAACAATCGTCAATCCTGGCAAAGTAAACCCTTGTTCAGGACCTGTCACATGAACAATCCCCTGGCGTTCATCGAGCATATCAATATACTCAACCCCAAAGTCCTTACAATTTTGTTCTAAGGTTTCAATTTGTATACGGCTATCCATATCAGAAATCGCAGAGACCCCACCCGCACGGTTTGTCGTCGGAATATTATGGTCTGCCATTGCTAATGTTTTTTCTGGAACACGTAGCTGACGATTTCCCATACGCAAACCTTCAAAAGCCTGTGGGCTAGTAACCTCATGAACGAGGTGTCGGTCTATATAAAGCAGGCAATTTCCATCATCTTGCTCATCTACCAAATGCGCTTGCCAAATTTTATCATAAAGCGTAGTCCCAGACATAAACATTACACCTTATTTAGTGGGAGACACATCTTTTATAGATTTTTTGGTATCTTTTTGAATTATACGACGTTCAGGAATCCGTGCCGCCTTACCACGCAAACCACGTAAATAGTAAAGCTTTGCTCGACGCACAACGCCATAACGCACCACTTCAATACTATCAACAAGCGGACTGTAAAGTGGAAAAACACGTTCAACACCTTCACCATAAGAAATTTTTCTGACGGTAAAATTAGCGCTTAAACCACCACCTGAACGAGCAATGCAAACACCTTCATAGGCCTGAATTCGTTCACGGGTTCCCTCTTTTACCTTCACATTGACTTTTACTGTATCCCCAGCTTGAAATTCAGGTATCTGTTTTCCTTCAGAAATCTCTGCAATATGAGCCTTATTTAATTCTTCCATCAACTGCATAAGCCTAACCCTTCAAATATAATATAATACGATAGCAATTAACCACAAAACAACCTTACTTGTCATCCTTTTTGTTTTGGTAATATTGCCATAAATCTGGCCGCCGCTGACAAGTAAGGGATTCTGCCTGTTCTTGCCTCCAACTTCCAATTCTTTTATGGTCTCCCGATAATAACACTTCGGGGATTTTACACCCTTTCCATAATGCTGGACGTGTATAATGAGGATATTCTAATAATCCATCATTTTCAAAACTTTCCTCTTTTTCCGATTCAGAAGTCCCCATAACATTAGGCAATAATCGTATCACAGCATCTAATAATACTAGAGCAGCATTATCTCCACCAGATAAGATATAATCACCAATACTGACTTCTTTGATGGGGTAATGTTCAAAAATTCGCTCATCCACTCCTTCAAAACGTGATGAGAATAAAACAACCCCCTCCTCTTGCGACAACTCTTTAGCCATAGATTGCGTAAGAGGCTTGCCACGTGGACTTAACGCCAATAAAGGTAAATGCTCATAACCTTTACATGCTGTTTCAATCGCCTCCCCTGCAACATCCGCACGAATGACCATACCAGCACCACCGCCAGCAGGCGTATCATCAACAGAATGATGCTTACCAACACCAAAGTTACGTAAATCAAAAGTATCTAATGACCAAATGCCTTCTCGTAACGCTCGCCCCGCAAGTGATTGTCCTAACGAACCCGGAAAAGCATCTGGCAACAAGGTAATAATTCGCGCCATAAAAGACATTATGGTTTCTCCTCTATCTCCTCTATAGAAGGTAAAATAATTGTCAAATATTTCTGCTCTATATTAACCTCAGGAACATATATTTTACGAAATGGAATCAACATATCTGCAATTGCTAATAAATCCTCTGCCCCAAAATTATGCACATACTCAACCTTCCCTATCTTCACCCCTTCTGGCGATATAGCGTCTAAACCTACTAAATCTGCATAATAAAAATCATCTTCTTCTGGCAAGATAGGCAAACAACTTTGCTCAACATAAAGTTCAGTACCTTTTAAAGACTCAGCTTGTGTACGACTTGTCACTCCCTTTAATGACAACCGAGCCCCTGCCTTATCTTGTTTTACATATTGAATATCAAATTTACGTTCTTTTTGTTTATCAAACAAAGCCCCATAAATACCAATATCAAGAGGATTCTGCGTAAAAGTTTTCACACAAACATCACCCTTTACGCCATGTACGCCAATAATCACGCCAAGGCACACAATCTCCCCCTCAAGATGTGATTCATTAACAACAGTCTCTTTTTGCAAAGCTTAAGACTCTTTAGGCTCTTCTGTTGGAGTTTCCTCTGAAGGAGCTTCTGCTGGAGTTTCCTCTGAAGGAGCTTCTGCTGGAGTTTCCTCTTTAGACTCTTCTGCTGGAGCATTTGCAGCTTCTTCGGCAGCAATTTTTGCTTCTTCAGCTGCTTTTTTTGCTTCCTCTTCTGCGGCAATTTTTGCTTCTTCAGCCGCTTTTTTTGCTTCTGCTTTTGCGTCTAAACGCTCAAGTGCATTTTTCCCTGGTTTTCCTTTATTAGGGTTATTACGCGCTTCACGTTTCCATAAACCTTCGGCATCCAAGAATCGAGAAACTCGATCTGATGGTTTTGCTCCTTGAGAAAGCCAATGTTTGATACGGTCTAAGTCTAATTTTAGACGTTCTGTATTCTCTTTTGGCAAAAGAGGATTAAACGTCCCTACTTTTTCAATATAACGCCCATCTCTAGGCATACGAGAATCTGCTACAACAATACGATAAAAAGGACGCTTTTTTGCGCCCCCACGAGACATACGAATTTTTAGTGCCATTTTATTTCCTTTCTAATAGCTTTACTTTTTTTTAGGCGGGAAACCCAACCCAGATGGCAATTTACTTAAATCACCTAGTTCACTTCCTAAACCTTGCTTTAATGCATCCAAATCAGGCATTGCCCCAGACTCCATATCGCCAAGACTACTTAAATCACCGAGCCCGCCCATGTCACCCATTCCACCGCCTCCTAAACCTAGAGACGACATCATACCTTTAAGACCACCTTTGCCCATTTTTTTCATCATATCTGCCATTTGCCGATGCATTTTTAACAATTTATTAACATCTTGAACCTGCATACCAGACCCCGCAGCAATACGCTTTTTACGACTCGCATTGAGCAATTTCGGAGTCTGTTTCTCCTTTTTTGTCATGCTAGAAACAATCGCTGCTTGCTGTAATAAATACTTATCATCCATACCCATATTATCTAATTGTGCATTGGCCTGTTTTTTGAGTTTTCCCATACCTGGTAACATTCCTAACACACCAGACATACCACCCATCTTACGCATTTGTAATAATTGTGCCGCCATATCATCTAGATCAAATTGACCCTTCTTCATACGTGCTGCCATTTTTTCGGCTTTTTTGGCATCCATCGTTTCTGTGGCTTTTTCCACAAGACCCGTAATGTCTCCCATGCCCAAAATACGACCAGCGACACGTTTGGCATCAAAAATTTCTAACTTATCTAATCCCTCACCCGTTCCTAAGAATTTCACAGGCACAGACGTTACATGACGCATAGACAACGCCGCACCACCACGACCATCACCTTCTGTTCTCGTCAAGACAATCCCCGTTAAAGCAACTCTCTCATGAAACTGACTTGCCAAATCAACCGCCGTCTGACCTGTTAAGCTATCTGCAACCAATAAAATCTCATGCGGTTGCGCAACCTTTTTAATTTGCGCCAACTCACTCATTAACGCTTCATCAGCATTACCACGACCTGCTGTATCTAATAAAACAACGTCATAACCATTTTTACGACCCACATCCATCGCACGTTTGGCAATCTTTTCAGGCGACTGACCCTCAACAATCGGCAAAGACGAGCCTTCAATCTGTTCACCCAAGACACGTAATTGTTCCATCGCTGCAGGACGGGACGTATCTAAAGATGCCAATAAGACTTTCTGTTTTTGTTTTGATTGCAACATTTTGGCAATCTTTGCCGTGCTGGTCGTTTTACCAGAACCTTGCAGACCAACCATCATAATCGCAACAGGAGGCTTTGCACTCAAAGAAATTGGGGCAGCCTCTCCAAGCATTTCGACTAAGGCATCGTCAACAATCTTGACAACTTGTTGTCCTGGTTTGATAGATTTTGTAACGTCTGAACCAATGGCTTTTGGACGCACTACATTTATAAAATCTTGGACAACGGATAAAGAGACATCTGCTTCTAATAAAGCACGACGTACTTCTTCTAGAGCGATATCGACGTCTTTTTCAGATAGAATACCACGACCTGTTAATCGATCAAAAATACTGCCTAAACTATCCGTTAATGACTCAAACATCATTGCTCCCAATAAACCAACCATAATTGCATCTAGGGGCGAATTCTCGCTGCTAGATGTTAATCTCGCCTCTTTTGGCTAAGACCTTCTGAAACTCATATTTCAAGAAGAAATTCTTTATATGACTATGCCACCAAAACGTCAAGCTTTTGTAATATGGGATTATTAAGGGGCAAGCCCCTTAATGGGTTTCACTGAATGGGCGTACGCCCATTCAGTGCTTAAATATTATTACCTTGATACTAGTACCAAGGGGGTGCTAGCACCCCCTTAGAAACCCCCTTATTTTATCGACCATTGAGAAAAATTGGTTTATAAATAACCCTATGAAATTAAAATTTACAAAAATGAATGGCATCGGCAATGATTTTGTTGTGATTGATGCACGAGAACATGATTGGCAGTTTGATGATGAACAAATTCGCTTTCTTGCCGATAGAGAGAACAAAACAACGAAGGGCTGTGACCAAGTTCTGATTATTCGTAAACCGAAAGATGAAAAACATACTTGTTTTATGGAAATTCGCAATCAAGATGGTGGTGAAGCTGAAGCCTGTGGCAATGGCACAAGAGCCATCGCTGGTTTTTTACATAATGAAAGCTCTGGAAATGAAACAGATACAATAATTGAAACTATGAGAGATAATTTAAAATGTATCACATCATATGTAAACGACTCTAAACCTAGAACAAAGCTACCTACCCCTATACATCTTGATACCCCTATGAAAGTAAAAACTTTTGTAAATAATGCAGAATTCGTAAACAATGCTGTACCCGTAACACTACATGAACATTTACCACCCGCCTATATTGTTAATGTTGGCAACCCTCATGCAGTATTTTTGATTGATGACGACCAAGACTTAGACAAAATCGCAGAAAAATATGGTCCAGAATTAGCAGAGAAATATAATAATACAGAAAAATTACGCCATCAACTCTTACCCGAAGGGGCTAATTTCAATTTCATACATAAACCTAATTGTAAATCTTCTAGCTGTCTATTTGATCTTGTTTACGGAGAGCCGGCATTGCGAGTTTATGAAAGAGGTGCAGGATTAACTAAAGCCTGTGGCACGGGTGCTTGGGCAAGCTCTGCTGTTTCGTCCCATTTTATTATCAATGGAAAAATACCAGGCTACACAACTAAGTTCATTAACCGCATAACCTTACGTATTACACAAGAAGGTGGTGAATTACTCACTCACATTACCTTCCATAAAAATGGAAAACCCATAACCAAAGAATTTTTCGGGATTGCCCAAGAAATTCACGAATTTACAATAGAAGGCGAAGCCATCATTGAATTTAATGATGAAATTGATATTTTAGATGAATTAAAAACTGCATTAGATACATATGATGAAGCACGCACAGACTATCTCAAGAAACAAGGTGAACCGAGTATAGGGCATAATATGCCCCCCCCACCTGAAGTAGAAGAAGCAAAAAAGAGACTCGAGGCATATGAACAAGACCCTGACTCTATTGATAAACAATGGTGGCAGAATTGGCTAGAAAAATTAGAAGGTTTTTTCACAAGCATTATTAATGAAAGCAAAAAATATCCAAGTTTAAAAAAAGCTATCTTCTCAATTGCTGCTATCATTAGCTTCATTAAGCTTTTATTTTAATGACTATTTCTGTTCAAAATTTTGGCTGTCGGTTAAACGCTCTTGATGGAGACAAGATTCAGCATGCTTCAACACAAGCGGGACTAAAAAACGCCACCATCATCAATAGCTGTGCCGTAACCTCCGAAGCTGTTCGGCAGGCTCGGCAAGCTGTTCGTAAGGCTCATAAGGATAATCCAGAGCAGAAGATTTATCTCACAGGCTGTGCAGCACAAAGCGATTCTGAATCCTTCAAAGATATGCCAGAACTTACGGCACTGCTCGGCAATGAGGATAAGTTTACGCCCTCTGCCTATACGGATAACTCAGCAGTCAGTGACATTATGCAGGAAGTCAAAACTCGTCCAATGCCTGTGCTAAAGCAAAAACGCGCCAGAGCCTTAGTACAAATTCAAACAGGCTGTGACCATCGATGTACATTCTGCATCATTCCTTATGGACGTGGAAATTCTCGCTCTACGCCCATCGCCGAAGTGATAAAACATTGTCAGTCTCTCATTGAACAGGGACATAAAGAAATCGTTCTTACAGGCGTTGATATCACCAGTTGGGGTGCTGATATTGGCGAAGAGGGATTGAGTGTTTTGATTCGTGCGATTTTGAAATCTTGTCCTGATTTACCTCGTTTACGTTTATCCTCTGTTGATGCGGTTGAGTTAGATGCTGGGCTTTTGGATATGGTGATTCATGAGTCTCGCTTGATGCCTTATCTGCATCTGTCTTTACAATCTGGTGATGATATGATTTTGAAACGTATGAAGCGTCGTCATTCTCGCCAGCAAGCGATTGAGTTTTGTCAGACGTTAAAAGAGCGTCGTCCTGATTTAGTTTATGGAGCTGATATCATTGCTGGATTCCCGACCGAAACAGACGCAATGTTTGAGAACTCAAACCGTCTGATTGAAGAGTGCGGATTGGTGTGGCTTCATATTTTCCCTTATTCCAAACGTCCCAATACGCCGGCAGCGTTAATGCCTCAAATCGACGGCAATATCATAAAAGAGCGCGCTAAAATTCTACGTGAAACAGGCGATAAGATTCGTCATAAATGGCTCGATACGCAAATCGGCACTCAAGCTTCTATTGTCATAGAGACCCCCAATATCGGACGATGTGAAAACTTTGCTCAAGTCATGATAGAAACGCCCCGAACACAAAATGAACTTGTCACCGCACAGATTACTCGGCATGATGGTAAAAATCTTTATGGAGACATCATATAATGGGCTTATTTGATCGCTTAAAATCAGGCTTAAAACGTTCCAGCCAAAATATCTCTGACGGCATTACCAAAATTATTAAATCTCGCAAACTCGATGAAGAGACTCTCAAAGCGTTAGAAAATTTACTCATCAGTGCCGACCTTGGCTTAGATGCAAGTGCAAAAATTATTAACACACTCCGCAAAGAAAAAACCATAGAAGAACTTACCGAAACTCATATTAAGTCCATGCTTGCCACACAAATCACAAAACACCTAGAACCCTGCGAACAACCTCTCGACACCACAGGACATAAACCTTTTGTCATTCTCATGACAGGAATCAATGGTGCAGGAAAAACAACGACCATCGGAAAACTAGCTCAAAAATTTCATGAAGATGGCAAATCTGTGATAATCGCTGCAGGTGATACTTATCGTGCCGCAGCTATCGAACAATTAAGCATCTGGGCAGACCGTACAAACACGCCCATCGTCACAACCAAACAAGGAGGTGATGCCGCAGGTCTTGCTTTCGAAGCCCTCGAAACCGCTCAAAGAAACGACACAGATATCCTCCTCATCGACACCGCAGGACGGTTACACTCTAATCAAGACCTTATGGCAGAGTTAGAAAAAATCATTCGTGTCTTGAAAAAGCTAGATGACACAGCTCCACATGCCTCTCTACTGGTTCTCGATGCAACCACAGGACAAAATGCACTCACACAAGCACAGTCCTTCCAAAAAACAACCCAAACCACAGGACTCATCATGACAAAATTAGACGGCACAGCTAGAGGCGGTATCCTTGTCCCCATCGCCGATACATTACAACTACCTATCCATTTTATCGGAGTCGGAGAATCAGCCCAAGATCTACAAACCTTCCACCCCGCAGACTTCGCAAAAGCGCTCATCGGCGAAGATGAGTTATCTCTGTAACCCCTGATTGGCATTCGGAAAAAAAGGATAAATATGATTAAGGACAAAGTCTTTCGTCAAAACGCCCGCCTGACGAGCTAAAATCTTTCCCTCACCAGAAATTACAAAAGTCTCAGGAACACCGTAAATACCCAGCTCTATCCCTACAAGACCACGGTTATCA
>CAYMEP010000012.1:0-13630 GCA_964389695.1 uncultured Rhodobiaceae bacterium
AGCAAGCACCGTATATGGTGATATATCAAAACCAAAAGATATAAATGATATATTCAAAACAGTTATTGACCAATACGGACAGTTAAATGGCTTAGTAAATAATGCAGCAATCTTAGACCAAGGTGATGCAGGTCTCATGCAAACATCCATCGAAAGTTTCCAAAATACTTTAAATACAAATTTAGTCGGGACATTCTTAATGTGTAAAGAAGCACTCCCCTATTTACAAAACAACCCTTCAGGCGCAATCGTAAACCTATCTTCTATTGTCGCCCATTGTGGTTCTGCCAATGCACAAATTGCCTATACTAGCTCTAAAGGTGCTATTGAAGCTATGACACGTGAAATCGCTATTGAATTTGCAAAAAAGAATATACGTGCAAACTGTGTAGCGTCAGGTCCTGTGAAAACCAAACGAAACCAACATTTTTTTCAAGAAGATTCCGAATGGAAAAAACGCCGTAAATATATTCCTATGGGGCGCTTAGGAACAACAGACGAAATCGCCAGTTTAATTTGTTTTTTACTTAGTGATGATGCTAGTTATATTACAGGTGCAAGCTACCTCATTGATGGTGGCATTACCAATGCCTATATCTCAGAATTCAACAATATAAATTAAATTATTTTATGAAAAACAAATGGCACTAAAAATTATCCGTAACCCTATCTCAATGAAACAAGAAACAACTCAATGGAGAAAAGAATCTCTTTCCATTGGTTTAGTCCCTACAATGGGTGCATTACATAAAGGCCACATTTCTCTGATCAAACAAATATCACAACATACAGATCGAATAATTGTCAGTATCTTTGTCAATCCTATGCAATTCACACAACAACAAGACTTAACGACCTATCCCCGGGATGAACAAGCAGATTTAGCCTTATTACACCCTATAGATAATTGTATTCTTTACTGCCCTAAGCCTAATACAATATATCCTGAGAAATTTTCTACAAAAATTAATATAGACGGAGTTGCTTTAGGGTTAGAAAGCGATATACGACCAAATATGTTTTCTGGTGTTGCTACAATTATTATTAAATTATTTAATCAAATTCATCCTGACGTGGCAATCTTTGGTGAAAAGGATTACCAGCAATTCTTGGTTATTCAACAACTAGTCAAAGATTTAGATATCTCCACAGAAATTATAAATTCTCCGATTATTCGTGAAGAAAATGGTTTAGCATTATCGTCTCGCAATGCTCTATTAACACCAAAACAAAGACAAGTTGCTCCAAAACTTTACGCAGAATTACAAAATTTTCATCAAAACATACAACAAAACGACAATTATCAAGAGTTAGAAAATATCGCAAAAAAGAATCTTAAAACCGCAGGATTTACTAATATAGATTATTTTACGGTCAGAAATGCACAAACACTTGCCTTGCCCTCAAAAGATACAAAAAATAAACGTCTATTGGCCGCTGTAAATATTGGTCAAATACGCCTTATCGATAATATCGCTTTACCAGATTAAAATAACAATAATTGTGCAAAACTCAAAAAAGCTAAAAAACCAACAATATCTGTAACCGTCGTAACACAAACTGCTGAGGCAATCGCTGGGTCTATACCAAAACGGTCTAAAGTAAACGGAATTAAAATTCCTGCTAATCCTGCTACAAACATATTCACAATCATTGCCAAAATTAGCACAATACCCAACTGCATATTATGAAACCAAAGAGCACCCACAACACCCAATAAAATTGAAAAACATACACCATTAATGATAGCAACCTTAGCTTCTCGTAAAATTACCCGCATAGCATTGATTGTCATCAATTCTTGCGTCGCCAAAGCACGAACTGCAATTGTAAGACTCTGTGTCCCCGCATTACCTCCCATAGACGCAACAATTGGCATCAAAACAGCCAACGCAACCATTTGTTCAATCGTAGCATCAAAAGCAGCAATAACGATAGACGCCATAATAGCCGTCAATAAATTTACAAATAACCAAGGAAAACGTCTCTTTACAATGGAAAAACTTGTCTCTGTAACAGATTCATTGCCGACACCACCAAGACGATGCAGATCTTCTTCGGCTTCTTCAGCCATAACTTCAAATACATCATCAGCCGTAATAACACCAACGAGACGTTGTGATTCATCAACAACAGGTGCTGAAATCAAATTATAACGATCAAATTGACGCGCCATATCTTCTCGATCCATTTGCACTGAAATAAGGGTAAGATGTTCTCCCATCACCTCTGTTAGAACCGTTTCACGTGGGCTACGTACAAACCGATTTAATTGAACAACACCAATCGGTTTTTGCATAGGATCAATAATAAAAACTTCACTAAACTCATCAGGCAAACCCTCTGCCTCACGCAAATAATCTATCGTTTGTCCAATGCTCCAAAAAGGAGGAACACAAACAACATTGGAATGCATCAAACGACCTGCACTATCTTCTGCATATTCTAGATTTCGTTGTAAAACTTCACGGTTTATATCAGGAATTTGTTCTAAAACTTCTTTTTTGGTTTCTTCCTTCATATCCCCCAAAACAGAGACCGCATCATCAATTTCTAGCTCCTGCATGGCAGCAACTAACATATCTGTTTCTAGCAATGCAGAAATTTCTGATTGTAAATGTTCATCTAACTCAGGCAAAACAGCAGAATCTAAACCTTTTCCGACAAGTTCAATAAAGGTTTTTCTATGCTCTGTTCGCAAGAGCGTAATCAATTCAGCAATATCAGCGACGTGCAATGTAGAGATTAAAGATAATAAACCTTCTTTATCACGGTTCTCAATTGCTGTGATACTATCTCGTATACGGACTGAAATCTGCAATTCCAGAGCATCGCCACTATCTACAATCACTGTTTGATTCTTTTTTACATCAGACATAATAACTACTCACTAGGATATGGTCATTCAACAACTCACAGCAGAGTTCTGGAAAATGGTGCGGTCGAGAAGACTCGAACTTCCACGGGTCTTACCCCACAGCGACCTCAACGCTGCGCGTCTACCAGTTCCGCCACGACCGCACGTCTCAAACATGTAGCAAATCACCTTATAAAGCGCAACTAAATCCCGTCACCATAAACCATTTTCGGTTTATGGATTCCACATTCTTGCTTATCCTGCCCCTGCCAACGCCCTGATCGATAATCACCATCACCCGTCACTCTAGCCGTACAAGGCATACAACCGATAGATTTGTAACCATCCTTTACCAAAACATGCCGAGGCAAATCATGTGCGTCCAAATACGCCTCTAAAGAGTCCAAATCATAATTTATCAAGGGGTTAATACGAATCCGTCCTGAATCAGACTCAATAAGTCTCATATTCTGACGTGCCTGTGTTTGAAATTTTTTTCGTCCTGTAATAACTGCATCAAAAGACTTTAATGCCCTCTCTTGAGGTAAAACCTTACGAATATGACAACATTTATCCGCATCTCTTTGCCATAAATCTCCCTGCCCATCATATGTAACCAAATCCTCATTAAGAGGCGCTATCGAACGTATATCTGTAAGCCCTAAAACATGCTGTAATTTATCACGATAACGTAATGTTTCTCCAAAAAGTTTACCTGTATTCAAAAAAACAATCGGTATATGCGGGTTAATCTGAGCAACCTTATGCAACAAAACAGAAGATTCTGCTCCAAATGAGGACACAACACAAATTTTATCAGGAAACTCAACTTCAATTAAAGCACGTAAAACATCATCAGTCTTCCAAGAAGAATATCTCTTTTCTAATGCTTGTTGTCGTTCTGTAGACATCATAACCATCCTTGTTTTTCTATAAATACGTCACTACGTTGTTTGACCTCTTCCATAGATAATTTGTCTTCTCGCAATTTTTTACGGTATTTTGAAATTTTTTCAACATACCCTGCCCATTCAAGTCCAAATTTACCTTCTAAGAACTCTTTTATCTTAATCCCAAGACTAGGAGACGCTCCCGACGTAGAAACAGATAGACATAAATCTCCTCGCCGCACAATAGACGGCATATAAAAATCACATTGTGACTTAACGTCTTCTACATTCACTAACGCTCCAACCTTACGAGACAAGTCAAACATAGTATTGGCTTGCTCACTAGGTAAACCTACAATAAAAACTATCTTACCTAATTCATTTACTGTCGGCAAACGTTCAATAATCGGATACCCCATATCACACATGCTCTCACTCGCTGAAGGAGAAAAAACTCTTAACTGACAGACTTTCGCCTCGAGTAACATTTGTAAACGCTTTACCGCTTGTCCACCATTCCCAATCAAGGTTACAGGTAAAGTTTGCATATCCAACACAATCGGTAACATATAAATTTCCTCTCACAAACTCATATAGTAGACTCATACATACAAATTGTCACTAATTTTATGTACATTAACATATTCCACATAAATATATGTAGTATATATAAAAATAGACCATGTTAAAAGACAATATGCAAAAAGATACGTATATCCCCAAACAAGGCATACGACCAAAATGTCGTTTTTCTCATCAACAAGTAGAATACCTTGATGCTCTTGCCCAAATGGAAACTCAAATTACTGCTATTCGAGACAATACAGCCTCAGAACAATTATGGTTCTTAGAACACCCCCCACTCTATACCGCAGGCACAAGTGCTAATCCTAAAGACTTAATAGAAGACCCCAAATTTCCTGTCTATCAAGCAGGGCGTGGTGGACAATACACATATCACGGGACAGGGCAACGAATCGTATATGTCATGTTAGACTTAAAGAAACATGGAACAGATATACGACACTTCGTCCACCGCCTAGAAGAATGGGTCATACGCTCCCTCAGCCATTTTAATATAGACGCACATCGGCATAAAGAACATATCGGCATATGGGTCGGAAATCATAAAATCGCCGCCATCGGCATTAGAGTGAGAAAATGGGTGAGCTTTCACGGTATCGCTATCAATCTTGACCCTGATTTGAGCCATTTTAAGACTATCAATCCTTGTGGTGTGCCTCAAAGTGAAGCTGGTGTTACAAGCATGATGGCTCTTGGTATCACAGCAACGATGGAAGAGCTCGATATGGCGTTACTAGATGAATTCGCAAAGGTATTTAATGGTAATAAAAATTAACCTGTTTTATTATTAGATTCATGCTTATCGACACGCCCTATAAACCAAGCATTTTTATTCAATAATCTATGTCTCGCATGAAAACACCCCCAACCTTCCAACTTAACGGTATCTTTATTTATTAATCTTTATATCATCTATCTTTTTAAAAGAACTATCTCTATCTATCCACTTCATTGTGAAGAAAGATATCTTCCAAACTGTAAACATTATTGCAAAATGAGCATTAAGCAATGACTCTATAAGTCAATATTCTAATTTCACTCAAATTCCACCATGACGTCATCGGCGGCAAGTTTATCACCCGTAGCAACAAGAACCTTCTTCACTGTAATATCTTTTTCAGCACGAAGGATATTTTCCATCTTCATCGCCTCAATCACAGCAAGAATTTCACCATTTTTAACGACTTGCCCTTCTTTTAGTTCAATAGACATCACCACTCCTGGCATTGGACAAATCAGTTCTTTTTCACCTGCCGTATCTATTTTTTCGAGCATATGTCCCATCATTTCTTGTGCAAAAAGCGAACGCACCGCAACACTCACAGCACGTCCTTGCCCTGTCAAAACAAAACCTTCTACATTTGGCGTAACAATCAGACTAATCTCTGTTCCCTCAACCATGCCTGTAAAGAACATATCTGAAGGCATCCAGTTATAAGCAACTTCCATATTTTGACCGTCTATACAAACACCAGTAGCAGTTTTAGAAACTATCATTACAACATCATCAATCTGAACACTTAACTCCATTGGCAAAGCCATATCCTGTGCTGTCCGTGATAGAGTTTGATATTTCAAAACAAAACCAATCGCAGCTAAATGATGCATTCTCGTTTTATTAAGAGGTGCACCTTCAAAACCTTCAGGATATTCCTCATCAATAAACGCTGTCGTTAATTCACCTTTTTGAAAGCGTTCATGTCCCATAATGGCAGAGAGAAAATCTATATTGTGACGTATCCCATCGATACGAAATCCATCTAAGGCATTACGCATTGCGGTAATACTAGACTCTCTATCCTTAGCATGGGTAACTAATTTCGCAATCATAGGATCATAAAAGATAGAAATCTCACCACCCTCATAAACACCCGTATCATTACGCACAGTGATTCCATTTTCAACACCTTCAGCAGGTGGACGATAACGAGACAAACGACCTGTAGACGGTAAAAATCCACGATAAGGATCTTCTGCATAAATACGACTTTCCATTGCCCAACCAGATAATTTTATATCCTTTTGTAGTATTGTCAGCTTTTCACCATATGCGACACGAATCATTTGCTCAACCAAATCGATTCCTGTAATTAGCTCTGTCACAGGATGCTCAACTTGCAATCTTGTATTCATTTCAAGAAAGTAAAAGTTCTTTTCGCCATCGACAATAAATTCTACTGTCCCCGCAGAGCAATACTCAACAGCCTTTGCTAAAGCAACTGATTCTTCGCCCATCGCTTGTCGAGTTTTCTCATCTAAGAAACAACTTGGTGCTTCTTCAATAACTTTCTGGTTACGTCTTTGGATAGAACATTCACGCTCCCCAAGGTAAATTATATTACCATGTGTATCACCAAGAATTTGAATCTCAATATGACGTGGTTGTGTAATAAATTTTTCAATAAAAATACGATCATCACCAAAACTAGACGCAGCCTCATTTTTAGAAGATTGAAACCCTTCACGAGCTTCACTATCATTCCATGCGACTCTCATTCCTTTACCACCACCACCTGCAGAGGCTTTAATCATCACAGGATAGCCTATTTTTGTAGCAATTTTAACGGCCTCATCAGCGTCTTCAATCAACCCCATGTGTCCTGGAACCGTAGTAACAGCTGCCTCTTGTGCTAATTTCTTGGAAGTAATTTTATCTCCCATACTCTCAATTGCACTAACAGGAGGTCCTATAAAAGCAATGCCTTCATCTTTCAAACGTTTAGCAAAAATTTTATTCTCACTCAAAAACCCATACCCTGGGTGAACCGCTTCAGCTCCCGTCTGTTTAACAGCATCAATAATTTTATCTATCACTAAATAGCTCTCTGCTGCAGGAGCTGCACCAATATTAACAGCTTCATCAGCTTGGGATACATGCAATGCCATTGCATCAGCATCAGAATATACCGCAACTGTTTTGATATTCATTGCTTTTGCAGTACGGATAACACGGCAAGCAATTTCACCTCGATTAGCAATAAGAATTTTTTTAAACATATAAAGATCCTATAAGGGAATATTATCGTGTTTTTTCCACGGATTTTCTAATTTTTTATCACGCAAACTTCGTAAAGAGCGTATCACACGCCAACGTGTATTATGTGGCTGAATAATATCATCTAAATAACCACGTTCTGCTGCTACAAAAGGATTTAAAAATCGAGCTTCATATTTCTTACTCTGTTTTTCAATTTCTTCTGCATCAGATTTACGGAAGATAATCTCAACCGCACCTTTCGCTCCCATAACAGCAATTTCTGCTGTCGGCCAAGCATAATTAACATCACCTCGTAAATGTTTAGATGCCATAACATCATAAGCACCACCATAGGCTTTACGTACAATGATTGTCACTTTCGGCACAGTCGCTTCTGCATAGGCAAAAAGCAATTTTGCTCCATGCTTAATTAAACCACCATATTCTTGTGCCGTGCCTGGTAAAAAACCTGGCACATCAACAAAAGTAACAACCGGAATATTAAAACAATCGCAAAAACGAATGAACCGTGCCGCCTTACGACTAGAATCACTATCCAAAACACCTGCTAAAACCATCGGTTGATTAGCAATAAGACCAACCGTTTTCCCTTCCATTCGTCCAAACCCAACAATAATATTCTTAGCAAAATCTTTCTGAATCTCAAATAATTCACCATCATCTACAACCTTATGTAGCAACTCTTTCATATCATAAGGCACATTCGGATTACTTGGCATTAATGTATCTAAAGACATCTCTATACGTTTTGGATCATCTTGGCATGGAAGCTCTGGTACTGTTGAACGATTAGAGGGGGGTAAAAAATTAATAAACCGACGCAACTCAGTAAGTGCTTCTACGTCATTATCATAGGCTCCATCAGCAATAGAGGACTTGGTTGTATGAACTTTTGCACCACCCAAATCTTCAGCTGTTATTTCTTCATTTGTTACCGTTTTAACAACATCAGGTCCCGTAACAAACATATATGAGCTATCACGTACCATAAAAATAAAATCTGTTAATGCAGGAGAATAAACATCCCCTCCAGCACAGGGTCCCATAATCATAGTGATTTGAGGAATTACACCAGAAGAAATTGTATTACGCTGAAAGACTTCTGCATATCCTCCTAAAGCATCAACACCTTCTTGAATTCTTGCGCCACCAGCATCCAGAATACCAATAATAGGAACACCATTACGTAATGCCATATCTTGCACTTTACATATCTTCTGCGCATGAGTCTTAGAAAGAGAACCGCCAAAAACTGTGAAATCTTTTGCAAAAACATAGACAATACGTCCATTAATTGTTCCCCAGCCTGTAACGACACCATCACCTGGTATTTTTTGTGTCTCCATGCCAAATTCATGACAAGCATGCTCTACAAACATATCGTATTCTTCAAAAGAATCATCATCCAATAATAATGTGATCCGCTCACGTGCTGTAAGCTTCCCTTTTGCATGTTGAGAATCAATACGCTTTTGTCCACCTCCAAGGCGGGCAACAACACGGCGTTTTTCTAATTCTTCAATCACTTTTTCCATAGATACTTCATTAACGTAATTTCTTTATAAAATCAAAGAAAAATAGTGCATAACCTCCTCTATATTATATTTTATACCCAATAACTTTTCTTGTGCCTCTTTATCTTCTCTCCATTGTGCCTGTTGAAATAAGCTTTCAAGACAAGAAATTTCATAGATTTTATCACTATCCACTATATACTTTTCTATAACAGCTAAAGATAAAATCAAAGACCCCGTTACTGTCGTTAAGTGCGATAACCCTGTAAGAACTAATAAATTCTTCGAAACAATAAGCAAAATCTTTTCTATCGACTTCAAACTTTCTTTTGATTGCTCAATAGGCATAAGCCCCTTTTCTACTGTGAAAGAAATATCATAATGGTCACAGAACCACTTAACTATTGGATTCCATAGCTGGTCTTGTTTAACAACCAATAAATGAGGATCACAAGCACGATAACACAACATATCATGTTTTGCATAAGATAATAGTGTTTCAACAATCATAACTTCTTGACCTGCGATGCGGTCAAATGCCGTATTCAACATACGGTTCAGAGGCATCGCCAGTAAATCAATAGACTCAACAACCGATTCCCATTCATCTGCTAAGGCCTGTGCTAATTCTTTATTAGGCAAAATCATTCTATGTTTTTTTGGTGTTGTCAAACAATGCCCATCAAGAAAAACCGAATACCCATTTCGTACTTCAGTAACAGAAACTTTCTTAAAGAAACGTACTGTCATTTCATACTTACAGGAAAAGGGTCTTCTTTATAAGAAGCATCCAACCCTAAAAAAGACCATGTCTCAAGCATATGTCCTGTCCAAGGAGCATAAATTTGGATCGTTTTTTTTGTAGGGTGAGGTAATTCTATAAAACGAGCGTGAAGGTGAAGTTTCTTAAAACTATCACCCTGATATAAAGTCCCTGTTTTATGAATTGTATCATCTGTCGGTTTGTTAGGGTTAACATATTTATCATCCCCAACTAACGCATGTCCCATTGCTAAACTATGCACCCTGATTTGATGTGTTCTCCCTGTAATAGGCATAAAAGCAACGAATGAAAAGTTTTGCCCAACACGATCAATAACACAAAACCGTGTAATCGCTTTCAATCCTTTCTCATCTCCATACTCAGCAGGTTGAACACGCTCATAACCATTATAATTCTTTTTCAACAAAGGAACATTAATATCGCCTTGTTCTGGACGTGGCACACCTTCTGTTAACCCCCAATAAATTTTTCGAATATCCCGTTTTAAAAAAGACTTGCTCAAAAAAGAAGCCATTTTCCGATTTCGTGCCAATAATAATACTCCCGAAGTATCCTTATCTAACCGATGCACCAAACGTGGTCTCTCTAAAGCATCAAATTGTAATAAATCCAACGCAGAATCAATATGAAAATGTACTTTACTTCCACCTTGCACAGCCATCCCAGATGGCTTATTCAAGGCAATCAAATCATCATCCTTATAAATAACAGAGTCTAATATTTGATTTCTAAATTCTTTAGGAAAATGAACTGGCTTAGTTGTTTGCTTCACAAAACTACGAACAGGTATAGGGGGCACACGAACAATTTGCCCCGTCATTATACGACTATTTGATTTCACCTTCGCACTATCTAAACGAATCTGCCCCTTGCGAAGCATTTTCTCGACTTGTCCTTGTTTAATTTGAGGAAATGATGTCCTAAACCAACGATCAATGCGCATACCATCTTGTTCAACAGAAACTTCAATATATTGAACTTCACCCATTATATTCAGTATTCGCCTCTCGACTATTATTTAAGCAATACCCTTAAACTTAAGACGTTGCTGCAACCTTCTGATCTACATTCCCATTCTCAACAACACCAGAGTTCTGTCCTTTTGCCGATTCATCTCTATCAACAAATTCAATAACCGCCATAGGTGCATCATCTCCATAACGGTAACCTGCTTTCAATATACGTGTATATCCCCCAGAACGATCTGCATATCGCGTGGCAAGCACTGTAAAAACCTTTTCAGTCCATTGTCGCTGGTTAGAAGCAGAATGGTCTTTCTCAGCCAATCTCGCCATAGTCTGACGACGTGCATGTAAACCACCCTTTTTACCAAGCGTAATCAACTTTTCTATATAAGGTCGTAATTCCTTGGCTTTTGGTAAAGTTGTAACAATCTGTTCATGCTTAACCAAAGACGTTGCCATACTCGCCAACATAGCCTTACGATGGCTACTAGTTCGATTTAACTTTCTACCCGCTTTTGCATGACGCATAACGCCGTCTCCTTAGTAGTTATCTTCATATCTCTTAGATAGTTCTTCAATATTTTCTGGAGGCCAGTCAGGAACTTCCATACCTAAATGCAAGCCCATTTCCACCAAAACCTCTTTGATTTCATTTAAAGACTTACGCCCAAAATTCGCTGTCTGCAACATTTTTGACTCTGACTTCCTAATCAAATCTCCGATATAAACAATATTATCATTTTTCAAACAATTCGCAGAGCGAACAGATAATTCTAATTCATCTACTTTTTTCAACAATGTTGCACTAAACCCAAGCTCTTCAGCAACAGAAACCTCTTCTGGAATTAATTCAGGTTCTTCAAAATTGATAAATGTTTGCAACTGATCCTGTAGAATACGTGCCGCAAATGCCAATGTATCTTCAGGGGAAACTGAGCCATCAGTTTCAATATCCATCGTTAATTTATCATAATCCAACACTTGTCCTTCCCGTGTGCTCTCAACATTATAAGACACACGACGCACAGGGCTATACAAACTATCAACTGGAATCAACCCAATAGGTGCATCATCAGAACGATTTTGTTCAGCAGGAACATACCCCTTTCCCGTATTAACGATAAACTCAAACCGCACTTCTGCGTCATCGTCCAAAGTACACAGCACAAGGTCAGGGTTTAAAATATCAACATCATCAGTTAATTCAATGTCACCTGCTATAACAACTCCAGGTCCCTTTTTATGTAATTGTAAACGTCTACTTCCTTCGCTATGAAGCGCAAGTGATATCTGTTTAATATTTAACACAATATTTGTTACATCTTCTCGTACACCTGGAATAGAAGAAAACTCATGCAACACACCATCCAACTGAACAGCTGTTACTGCCGCACCTTGCACAGATGACAACAGTATACGTCGCAAAGCATTTCCAATAGTTAACCCGAACCCACGTTCTAAAGGTTCTGCTATAACTTGCATATGATGCTTACTCTCATCTACAGAAATAATTTCTAACTTCGTAGGTTTAATAAGTTCTTGCCAATTATTTTGAATCACAGTGGTTTCTCCCTCTCATCATTCACTCATTCACTTCTTAAACACGACGGCGCTTAGGAAGACGACAGCCATTATGTGGTATTTTTGTGACATCACGTATCACTGTTACCACAAACCCCATTGACTGCAATGCTCGCAAAGAAGATTCACGCCCAGACCCTGGGCCTTTCACGTAAACTTCTAATGTTTTCATCCCATGCTCCATAGCTTTTTTTCCAGCCTCTTCAGCGGCAACTTGAGCAGCATAAGGCGTTGATTTTCTAGACCCTTTAAACCCCATAACGCCTGCAGAGCACCAAGATATTGTATTACCTTGCACATCTGCAATTGTAATCATCGTATTGTTAAAAGTAGAATTAACATGTGCTATACCAGAAGCAATATTCTTCCGTTCTTTTTTACGTAACCGCACTTTATCCACTGCCATTTTCATCACCCCAAATTACTTTTTGCCTGTAATCGCCCTTGAACGTCCCTTGCGTGTTCTTGCATTTGTATGTGTTCTCTGCCCTCTAACTGGCAAGTTTCGTCTATGACGCAATCCACGATACACACCCAAATCTAACAGACGCTTTATATTCATCGCCACTTCCCGACGCTGATCTCCTTCAACTGTATAGTTTGCATCTATAGTTTCACGAATCTTAATCACTTCAGAATCAGACAATTCATTTACACGGCGCTCCGGGAGAATACCAACAACCTTACAAATCTCTTTCGCCTTTGTATTTCCTATGCCATGAATATAAGTCAATGCAATGACAACGCGTTTAGTTGTCGGAATATTTACACCAGCAATACGAGCCACAAGAACTCCTCCCATTTAATTAAATTAATCTTAAAACAATGACATAAAATCACTAAGATGCCATACCATAAAGTCTTTTTGTTTACAGTCAACCACAATATTCATGTTTTTTATTTTTTCAACACTTCCATTATATCCTCTGTCACCTTATCTATCTCTTGCATACCATTAATCCGTGTCAAAATACTTTTCTGTGCATAATAATCTACAACAGGCATTGTTTCTTGAGCATAAACCTTTAAACGATGCGTTAACGCTTTTTCTGTATCATCTTCACGCAAATTTTCTTCCCCTGATTCGGATATACGCATTTTTATACGTTCATAAAGCACCGAAGGATCAACTGTAAGCTCTAAAACACAATCTAAACAAATATTCTTTTCTAATAGCATCTTATTCAGAGCCTCTGCTTGTTGTACATTTCGTGGAAAACCATCTAAAATAAACCCTTCAGCACAATCTTTTTGACCAATACGTTCAGAAATAATACTAACCACAACATCATCAGGAACCAAGTCACCTCGTGCCATAATTTCTTTAGCTTTCAAACCAATAGATGTTTTTGCCTTTACTGCCGCACGCAACATATCACCAGTAGAGAGTTGAACACTCCCAAAGAACGCTTCAATACGCTTGGCCTGTGTTCCTTTTCCCGCACCAGGCAAACCT
>CAYMEP010000013.1:0-13225 GCA_964389695.1 uncultured Rhodobiaceae bacterium
TTGCTATGGGGTATGTGAATGTAAAATATGCACAAGTTTCTACAAAGTTACATGTGCGTGTGCGTGGTAAAGCTTTGGAAGCAAGGGTTGTCTCATTGCCTTTTGTGCCACATGCTTATGTTAGAAATACGGGGAAAGGAGCCACAACATAATGAAACGATATTATACAAAAGATCATGAATGGATTGAGTGTCAGAATGATAATACTGATATTGCCCGAGTGGGGATTAGTGATTATGCTCAGCAGCAATTGGGGGATGTAGTATTTGTTGAATTACCAGAAATAGGGAAAAAATGTGAAAAAGAAACCCAAATTTCGGTTATAGAGAGTGTAAAAGCAGCGAGTGATGTTTATGCTCCTGTGACAGGAACGGTGAGTTCTGTCAACAAACAGGTTGAGACAGAACCCAACTTAGTCAACGAGGCATCTGAAACAGAAGGATGGTTCTTTGAAATGAAAATTGATACACTCGAAGATTTAAATCTATTGATGGATGAATCAGCTTATATGAAATATTTAGAAAGTTTGGACTAGGAATAAGATGCGTTATTTACCTCTTACAGATGAAGATCGGAAGTCTATGTTATCTGATATTGGGGTGAAGTCTATCGAGGCTTTATTTCAAGGTGTTCCACGAGAAGCTTATAGAAATTCATTACTTGATTTGCCTTTGCATCAAAGTGAACAATCTGTCGAGACGTTTATGACGGCATTGTCCGATAAAACTCTTTCAGCGAGTGAAGCCTCTTTCTTTTGTGGAGCGGGAGCGTATAAGCACCATATACCTGCAAGCGTGGATCATTTGATTCAGCGTTCAGAGTTTTTAACCTCTTATACACCTTATCAGCCTGAAATTGCACAGGGGACATTACAATATTTGTTCGAGTTCCAGACACAAGTGGCACAATTGACAGGAATGGAAATTGCCAATTCTTCGATGTATGATGGGTCAACGGCAGCAGCAGAGGCTGTTTTGATGGCGCAGCGTATTACAAAACGTAATAAAGCGGTGGTATCGGGTAATTTGCACGCTCATTATCAGCAAGTCATATCGACTCTATCAAAAGCAGGGAAATTTGAGGTGAAGCAAGCAGAGAGTCATTATAAACATGAAGAAGACTTATTATCTTTGGTGGATGAAGAAACGTCCTGTGTTGTGGTGCAGAACCCAGATATATTTGGTCGTGTGAGAGATCTTTCCAATTTAGCACAAAAAGTTCAAGAAAAAGGTGCATTACTGATTGTGGTGATTACAGAAATTGTATCATTAGGTGTTTTGAAAACACCTGCTTCTATGGGAGCAGATATTGTCGTCGCTGAAGGACAGTCAATTGGTAATGGATTGAATTTTGGTGGTCCTTATTTAGGCTTATTTGCAACGAGGCAGAAATATATACGGCAAATGCCAGGTCGATTATGCGGAGAAACAGTGGATGAAGACGGAAAAAGAGGGTTTGTCTTAACATTATCAACACGGGAACAACATATTAGGAGAGAAAAAGCAACGTCTAATATTTGTACTAATTCTGGCTTATGTGCTTTAGCATTTACAATTCATATGAGTTTACTGGGGGGAACGGGTTTACAAAAATTGGCACAATTAAACCATGCCAAGGCAGTGCAATGTGCACAACTTTTATCAAAAATTAAAAATGTTAACGTTCTCACAGAGTTTTTCTTTAATGAGTTTACTATTTCTTTGCCTCAACCAGCGGCAGAAATAGTAGAGCGTTTAGCTGAAAAAAATATTCTAGCGGGTGTGCCAGTTTCACGTCTTTTCCCGAAACAAGGTTTTGATAATTTATTAATTGTTGCGGTAACAGAGATGAATGATGAACAAGATATGAAGTTATTTCATGATGCTTTGCAGGAGCAATTATCATGAAAACATTTACATCTAATAAAGGTCTACAACTTGAAGAAAAATTAATCTTTGAAATAGGGTCATGTGACAAAACAGGTGTTGATTTTGATGCTATACAAAATGTAGAAACGCATCTAGGAGATTGTGCAGCACAATCTCCTTTACAACTTGCTGGTTTAAGCGAGCCTGAGGTTGTTCGTCATTATGTACGTCTTAGTCAAAAGAATCATTCTATTGATGCTAATTTATATCCTCTTGGTTCTTGTACAATGAAGCATAACCCACGTTTGAATGAAAAAGTTGCACGATTAAAAGGCTTTGCAGATATTCATCCTTTGCAACCGCAATCTACAGTACAAGGTGCATTAGCTTTAATGGATAGTGTTGCAAATTGGTTATGTGTTTTAACGAATATGCCTGTGGTGGCTTTATCTCCTAAGGCAGGGGCTCATGGTGAATTTTGTGGAATGATGGCCATTCATGCGGCGATCGAATCCAAAGGAGAATTATCAAGTAGAAAGCGCATTCTTGTTCCTGAATCTGCTCATGGTACAAATCCAGCAACGGCAGCTTTATTGGGGTTTGTTGTTGAAGAAATTCCTACTAACCATGAAGGGCGTATCGATTTTCCAGCATTCTTGGAGTGTCTTGGAGAAGATGTTGCGGCAATTATGTTAACCAACCCAAATACATGTGGTCTTTTTGAAGAAGATATTCTGAGAATCTCTGACGCATTGCATAAGATTGGCGGATATGTGTATTGTGATGGTGCAAATTTTAATGCTTTGGTTGGAAGAGTTTGTCCTGGAGACTTAGGTATTGATGCGATGCATATCAATTTACATAAAACATTCTCAACACCTCATGGTGGTGGAGGACCAGGGGCAGGTCCAACAGTTTTATCTGCACGTTTGGCAGATTTTGCTCCTTTGCCTTATGTTAAAAAAGATGGTGGAAGCTATCGGTTGATTGAAGATGAAACACAAGCAAGGCAGAGTTTTGGTAGATTAGCAGCGTTTCATGGGCAGATGGGTATGTTTGTACGTGCTTTGACCTATATGATGAGTCATGGGGCTGATGGATTACGTCAGGTCTCTGAGGATGCTGTTCTTAATGCTAATTATTGTCTTGCTAGGTTAAAAGATGTCATGTCTCCTGCTTATCATCGTGAGTCTTCTTCTTATTGTATGCATGAAGTTTTATTTGATGATTAATTCTTGAAAAATACAGGTTTGACAACACTTGATTTTATTAAAGCTTTGATTGATGAAGGTTATCATCCGATGACAGTTTATTTTCCTTTAGTGGTGTCAGGGGCAATGTTAATTGAACCCACAGAAACAGAGAGTAAACAATCATTAGACTTATTTATTGATACTTTACGTGATATGGTCAAATCGGCAAAAGAAGGCGATGTTGCACGTTTTAAGAATGCACCTCACTTTGCTCCTGTAAAGCGTTTAGATGAAACAAAGGCGGCACGGCAGCCTATTTTGCGTTGGAAGATGTAAAATAATATATGAATTTTGATATAGAGTATGAGTTTGGGTTTCCGCAAAAGGTGATTGCAGGGATTGATGAGGCAGGACGGGGGTGTTGGGCAGGACCTGTTGTGGCAGCATGTGTTATTTTACCTCATGATTATGATATTTCTACTTTGAACGATAGTAAAAAACTAACGCCTAAAAAACGTTTCGTTTTATATGAACAATTACGCCATTTGTCACATGGTATAGGACAAGCTAATGTCAATGAGATTGAACAACTAAATATTTTACAAGCGAGCCTTCTTGCAATGAAACGAGCTTACGAAGTTTTAGATATTGTTTGTGATGAAGTGCTTATAGATGGTAACCAGGTACCTAGTTTATCTTGTTCTGCTCATAGTTTTATTGGCGGTGATGGGCGTTCTCCTTCCATTGCTGCAGCATCTATTTTAGCGAAGGTTACACGTGATAACATCATGTGTGAATTACATCAGGAAAACCCTTTCTATTCTTGGCAAAAAAATAAGGGTTATGGAGTCAAAGCACATCAAGAAGGGTTAATAAAATATGGAGTCAATAACCACCATCGAAAAACATTTGCGCCAATACGCAAGATATTGGATGGTTTATCTAATAAATAACCATATATAGTGGTTGATTCTTGTTATTGTGGATATGTAATACATTGGAATCATTGAGCTATTGACGGATTCCTTACAATGAATCATCCTATAGTAATGAATAATGACCTTCCTTTGAATCGAATTTTACATGGTGATTGTATTGAGAAATTACGTTCTCTGCCTACCGCCAGTGTTGACCTTGTCTTTGCTGACCCACCTTATAATTTGCAATTAAAAGGTGATTTGTATCGTCCTGACGATAGTAAAATTGATGCCGTGAATAATGATTGGGATAAATTTTCTTCTTTTGCTGCTTATGATGAATTTACACGCCAATGGTTATCTGAAGCTAAACGAGTATTAAAGTCGACAGGAACACTTTGGGTGATTGGAAGTTATCATAATATTTTTCGAGTGGGGGTTTCTTTACAGGATTTAGGGTATTGGATTTTGAATGATGTTATTTGGCGTAAATCTAATCCTATGCCTAACTTTAAAGGTACACGCTTTACCAATGCGCATGAAACATTAATTTGGGCGGCTCGTGATGAGAATCAAACGTCTTATACCTTTAACTATCAAGCAATGAAGGCACTGAACGAAGATATACAGATGCGGTCGGACTGGGTTTTGCCTATTTGTAATGGTGGAGAACGTCTTAAAGATGAGATGGGGTCTAAAGTACATCCAACACAAAAGCCAGAAAGCCTTTTAAGTAGAGTGTTATTATCCTCTTCTAATATAGGTGATGTTGTTTTAGATCCATTTTTTGGCACGGGGACAACGGGAGCTGTCGCTAAAAAGCTACAAAGAGATTTTATCGGTATAGAAGCAGATTCATCTTATATTGAGGCAGCACAAACACGTATTGATAATATTGTACCTCTTACAGAAGATGATTTAGTTCTTACCCAATCGGCAAAACAGAAGCCACGTGTTCCATTTGGTACATTGATAGAAAGAGGAATTTTGAAACCTGGTACAAAACTTTTTGGTCCAGCAAGACGTTATCAAGCTCGTATTCGTGCCGATGGTAGTCTGAAACATTCTAATGGGATGGAGGGTTCAATTCATAAAATTGGGGCAATGCTTCAAGATTCCCCAAGCTGTAATGGGTGGACATTCTGGCATGTATCAAAAGGCAATAAGCTTGTATCTATTGATGATTTCCGTGAAAAAATTCGTATGGAAAGTGCTTAAGCTTTATTCAGAATTTTCATTTAGGGCTGTGATAACTTTTTTCATGACACTGGGGATAGCCTGTTTTTCAAAACTAGATTTTTTAATCCATCGATATGTATTGGGTGTCATAAACTCTGATGGTGCAATTGCAGATTTTATCGTGAGTGTTAATTTGAAATGTGTAAAAACATGAGTGATTTGAAGTGGTTCTATTTTTTGAGTCCAAATATCTGGCAATAGGTCTGGTAGAGTCGTGTTATGATTTTTATCCCATCCTTTAGACGGAAACATGAGCATCCCACCGAGTAATCCTTTATTAGGGCGACGAGTCATTAAGATGTCTCCAGATTGTGTTTCTAACCAATATACGGTTCCAGATCTGTTTGGTTTTTTTTGTTTTGGACGACGGTAAGGAAAATTTTCCATATTACCCTGCTGATAAACCAGACAGTGCTGTTGTACAGGGCAATCTGAACAATGAGGGTTCTTCGGTTTGCATATCATCGAGCCAAGATCCATCATACTTTGCGTAAAATCACTAGACTGTGTTTTTGGTATTAGATTTTGAGTGATTTCTTTGACTTTTTTATTTAATGCGGGAATAGGAGTTTTGATAGCGTATATACGTGAAATAACTCGTTCTATATTGCCATCAACTGGAGCAGCTGGTTTATTAAAAGCAATCGAAATAATGGCAGCAGCTGTATAAGGACCAATCCCTTTTAATTTTAATAGTTCACTTTCTTCATTAGGAAACACACCGTCATAATGTTTTACAATATATCTTGCACATTCTAATAAATTTCGTGCTCTTGCATAATACCCTAACCCTGCCCATGCTGTCATAATGTCTTCATCTTGGGCGGTTGAAAGTTGATGAATTGTTTTCCATTTGGTCGTAAAATTTATAAAATAAGGAATAACAGTTTTAGCAACGGTTTGTTGTAGCATAATTTCTGAAAGCCATACATAATATGGATTAGGCGTTTCATTGTTTTGATATCGCCAAGGTAATATGCGTTTATGTTGTTGGTACCAGTGGAGTAAATCTTGTACCCATAATGATTTTTTTGACATTGATACTTGTATCCTTTGTATAATTTGTGTTTCATATCAAATATGTTGAAGAAAACAAAATTTTCTATGAATCAAACGCCACATATACGTGATATATTACCTTCTGTAACAGGCAAAACCTTCAAAAAGCATGGGTTTAATGATCACAGAATTATGTCTTATTGGCATGAAATTATGGGAGAGTCATTAGCCCATCTGAGCCAGCCTGTATCTTTATCCCGTAAAACTTGTGTTGATGGCGAAGGGGGGGTATTAACGGTGAAGGTTGAAGGGGCTATGGCATTAGAAGTACAGCATTTATCTCCATTCATTATTGATAAAATAAATGGTTATTATGGATATAAAATAATTGCCAAGATTAAAATTATTCAAGGTGTATTATCTGAGTCACTTACTTATAAGCAGCCTACATCTTATACAGAACATGAAGTGGTTAATTTATCGAAATCTTATCAGAATGAGATTGATTCGCCTGATTTATGTAAAGCATTAGCACGTCTAAAATTATGTTTAGAAGGGTAGAGTATAAAAGAGTCGTAAAATAAAATTTTTTATTTTATGCTCTGTGGTTCATTTAGTGATTTTATTTTATGATAGGAAATAATATGCAAATAAGTTTCAACAAGAAAAAATGTATTTTTAGTATATTATGTTTTATGGTCGTTAGTATGGTGTTTCTGGTTCAACCGAGTGGTGCATCACCTAATAAAAAAACTATACCAGACTGGGCGGTGAGTAATTCGTTAGGAGATATATCAATTGGACGTGATGATGCCCCTGTCTTGATTGTAGAATATGCTTCTTTGACTTGTGTTCATTGCGCTAATTTTCATAATGAGGTGCTCCCAATTTTAGAACGTCGTTATGTAGATAAAGGTTTAGTAAAGTTTATTTTTCGTCCTTTTCCTATTGATCCACATGCAACAGCAGGAGCGATGTTAGTGGAATGTGCGTCACCCTCCGCACAGGTAGGTCTATTGAAGGGGTTGTTTAAATTTCAATATCAGTGGGTAAGGGCTAAAAAACCTATCGACAAGTTAAAAGAATTTGCAAAACAAGCAGGAATTTCAGAAGAAGATTTTGTTACTTGTTTACGTTCAACAGAAATTCTAAATAATGTTCGAAAAGTGCAGGATGAGGCATATAAGAGTTTTGATATAACGTCTGTGCCTAGTTTTATTATTGAGGGTAAAAAATTCGAATCTTCTCATACTGTAGAGGCTTTTAGTAAAGTTATCGAAGAGCAACTTATGCTTAAGAAGGACAATAAACCTGAGAAGGGCAATAAACCTGAGAAGGGCAATAAACCTGAATGGAAAGAAATATGGTAATGCTTAGAAATTATTTGACTAATTAGTAACTACTTGGTTTGGGGTTGAATAAAAAGTAGTGATTGGATCAATTATAACTTTTAAGGGGTTGCATATTTATCTTCGTTGTGGTTTTTTACAAAAAATTTTTTGCAATTTTTTATAGTAAATTTTTTTATATTTATTAGTTGCTGTGAGTTGTTTTAATAAATGAAATAAACAAATATTAGGGATATATTATGGGCATATTTGATTGGTGGGCGATATATAATGCTCAAAGAGCAGACAATTTTACGCATTATGGTTACGGGATGAGCAATAGTGAGATCGAGCCCTATATTACTCCCGAAATAACCACTGAAGATGGTGAGTATGTTATTGTTGCAGATAATGGAGATAAAAACATTGGTAAATGGTGGGAAGACACTAGAGTCCTCTTTACAGTATATGCAGAACATGGTGAATACGACACTGATGATGCTACACTCACCTACAGTCTTTCTGGTGAGCACGCTTACTTGCTTTATATTAATCCTATATGGGGAAATGTAACCCTCAAAGATGGAGGAGGTGCATATTCAAGCACTAGTCTGGAGTATTATAATTTTACGGTAACTGTAACTTCAAGCTCGTACCTTAACCCTTCTGTAAGTGAAGACTTTTCGCTTAGAATTGTAGAGGGTGGATATGATCCAGAAATAACCACTAGAGGTGGTCAGCATATTATTCTTGCAGATAATGGAGATGACAGCATTGGTAAATGGTGGCAAGACACCAGAGTCCTCTTTAAAATACATGCAGAAAATGGTAAGAACGACCCTGATGGTACACTCACCTACAGCCTTTCTGGGGAACACGCTTCCTTGTTTTATATTAATCCTATATGGGGAAATATAACCTTAAAAGGTGGAGGGGGTGTAGATTTAAGCACTAGTCTGGAGTATTATTACTTTACGGTAACCGTAACTTCAAGCTCGTACCTTAACCCTTCTGTAAGTGAAGACTATGTGCTTAGAGTTGTAGAGGATGGATATAATCCAGAAATAACCACTAGAGGTGGTCAGCACCTTGTTCTTACAGATAATGGAGATAAAGACATTGGTGAATGGTGGGACAATAATAGAATCCTCTTTGATGTAGATGCAGAAAAAGGTGGATACGACACTCATGGTACACTCACCTACAGTCTTTCTGGTGAACACGCTTACTTGCTTGATATTGACATTAGATGGGGTGATATAACCTTTAAAGATGGAGGGGGTGTAGATTTAAGCACTAGGATGGAGTATTATAACTTTACGGTAACCGTAACTTCAAGCTCATTCCCTAGCCCTTCTGTAAGTGAAGGTTATATGCTTAGAATTGTGGAGGATGATTTATATGATCCAGACATTATATCTGGTAATGAGCATGTTATTTTTACAGATAATGGAAATAAAAACATTGGTAAGTGGTGGCAAGACACTAGAGTCCTCTTGAAGGTAGAGGCGGAAAATAGTGAATGGGACCCTGATGGTACACTCACCTACAGTATTTCTGGTGAACACGCTTCCTTGCTTTATATTAATCCTATATGGGGAAATGTAACCTTCAAAGGTGGAGGTGGTGCAGATTTAAGCACTAGGATGGAGTATTATTACTTTACGGTAACCGTAACTTCAAGCTCACTCCTTAATCCTTCTGTAAGTGAAGACTTTACGCTCAAAATTGTAGAGGGTAAATATAATCCAGAAATTATATCTGATAATGAGCAGGTTATTCTTACAGATAATGGAGATAAAAACATTGGTAAATGGTGGGAAGACACTAGAGTTCTCTTTAGGGTAAAGGCAGAAAATAGTGAATACGATACTGATGGTACACTCACCTACAGTATTTCTGGTGAACATGGTGACTTGTTTTATATTAATCCTATATGGGGGAATATAACCTTCAAAGATGGAGGTGGCGCAGATTTAAGCACTAGGATGGAGTATTATAACTTTACGGTAACCGTAATTTCAAGCTCATACCTTGTTAACCCTTCTGTAAGTGAAGAGTTTACGCTTAGAATTGTAGAGGGTGAATATGATCCCGTATTCACCTCTGGTGATGAGTTCTCAGTCGTAGAAAATACTGTGGCAGATGGAGATGGAGAAATATATCTTTTTACAGCTATTGCAATTGGAGGTAATCATTCATATCAGTTTGGTTCTTCTGGTGTATACTACAGTATGGTTTCTGGAGATGATTCTATCATAATAGATAGTTTGACAGGTGAAGTGTCGTATTTGGCGGATGCTGGTAGGGCTGCTATTGATTTTGAAACTCAAAATCAATACGCTATTACGATTGAGGCTATAGCACACTATGCTGATGGAAGTTTATCTCAATACGTGGCAACTCAAACAGTGACGCTTTCTGTTGAGGATACTGATGATTATGTAGAAATAGTAACTGATGGAGGTTATTATAAAATACTTAAAGATTTGGGAGATCAAACCATTGGAGTCTGGGAAGATGATAGTCGAATTCTTTTGGATGTAGATGCGAATACAGGGCAAGGTTATAATGGCACGGTCACTTATAGTATATATGGTGAGGCTAGTCATTTGCTCAGTATTGATTCTGTGACTGGAAAAATAAAATTTGTGGATGGTCGTGGTGCTGATAATACTAGGCAAGAGTATTATAATTTCACGATAACGGCAACTTCAGATGCGGCAGGTAACCCTTTTGCAAGTCAAGATGTGATATTCCATGTGCAGAATACTCCTAACCCCATATTCACCTCTGAGGATACTGTCACGGTTGTGGATAATGATGTTGTGGAGAATGCTGAAGGTGAAGTATATATTTTTACGGCTAATGCATATAATACTGATACAGCGGCACAATACTATGATGTTACTGGTCTAACGTATGTGTTAGAAAATGAGGATTATCAAGATTTTAGAATTGATGGTGAAACAGGTGAGGTCTTCTTTGTGGGTGATTATGAATTAGATTTTGAAGTAAGGGATGAGTATAATTTTACAATTAAAGCCATAGCGCTTGATTCTTTAGGGGATTTGACTTCCCATGTGAGTCAGCAAGATGTGAGTGTTACTATTAACGAGTATGTGTCTGTTTCACTTGTTGAAGGATACACAGGTTCGGTGCTTGATTTAACAGGGGTTAATGGCTTTGTAGGTAATAATATAACGGAGTTCTTTTTTAAAGAAACAGGAATAGGGGCGTATGATGGTTTTGGGATAATTGGTGGTGTTCTAAGTCATGATTTTTTTCAAGAATATGAGTACGTGTTGGATTATGAAACTGAATCGGAGGTCTCTCTTGATATTGTGGCTGTGTTTACTGATGGAACGCAGGAAGACTTTACGGTAGAAGTGTTTGTTGAAGATGTGAATGAAACAATTATTATTGACAATAATTTGCCTGACCGTTTTCAACAAGAAGGAGACGATGGCTTCTTTACAGAGCACCTTAGAAGTAAATTCACAGATCTAGACGGTGATTTTTTAAAATTTCATGTGGCAGATAGAACGGTAACCAATGCTGATGGTACAACGTCTACAGCTGGTAAATTTTCTGGAGATAATTATGCTTATATCAGTGGTGGAGAGTTAAATGTGCGCTGGACAGCTGATTCTCCAGAGTATCAGTTTTCGCTAACTATTGAAGCTACAGATGGTGAATTTTCAGTTTATGATACATTTGTGATAGATGTGATTTAGTAATTCGATTATAATAGCAAGAATATTATTTAATAGAGGGGATGTAATATGGGATTTCAATTTTGGATGTTGTTTCACTGGGAGTATCATCATAATAACGCAGCTTATGGTGATTGGTATAGTACAAGCTATATACAAAATAATTTTGCACCGGAAATTTTAAATGATAGTGATGTTTCTATTATAGAAGATGATGGGGATCAAAGTGTCGGAACTTGGAAAGATGGAAATAGAGTTATTATTGATATAGATACAGAGCAGCATTCTAAGGATTATGGGACTATTGTATATAGAATATTTTCTGACAGTGGTTTATTCGATATTGATACTAGCACTGGTGAAGTTACGCTTTCCAGCGGTGGTGGTGTAGATTACGATACAATGCAGGGCACTTATACTCTTTTTGTGACAGCAACGTCCACTGCACTTCGTAGCCCTAAAGACGCTAAAACTTTCTTCTTAACAATTGAAGAGGATATCAATCAGGGAATTGTGATTGAACAAGAATTATCTGATATAGAAGTTGTAGTTGGTGATGTAGGTGGAATTCGACTAAATTTGAATGATTATTTTACTGATCTAGACGGTGATCATGTAAAATTTAATATCATAGATAGAAGCGTAACAGGTGAAGGTGCTGAAGTTGGAAAATATACTACTAGTAACAGTTCTTCTATTACCTATAATGGTGTTATCTCCATAACTTGGGATGCGGTTGATGAAAACTTTACTCATTCAATAACTTTTACTGCGACAGATGGAGAGTTTATTGTCTATGATACAATCGTTATTTACGCCGTGCCAAAAGAGGGTGATGAAGCCCCTGTATTTGTAGAGGCAGGAGCATCACCTAACTATGCTGCTGGTTCTGATTTACGTATAGATGAAAATGTTGAGGTTGTAGATGTTTTAGCTGTCTATACTGCAACAGATTACGATGATGACGATGCAGGTATTACTTATAGTTTGAATGGTGATGTACCTGAGGGGATCAGTATAGGTAGTGTTTCGGGTGTTGTGAGCTATAATGGTTCAGGTTTTGATTATGAGACAGAAGAAAGCTATATATTTGATATTGTCGCAACATCTAATGGTCTGGATGTTAGTCAAACAGTGACCCTAAATGTAGACAATATAAATGAAGGAATTATTGTTTTTTCTAGCCCACTTGGACAACCGGAATTTATTAAAGATATAACGTGTGAGGCTCACCATAGTTGTGGTACTCTTAGTGTAGACTTGGATTATTACTATGGAGATATTGATGGTGATATTTTGGATTTTGAAGTATTAGGAGTGGATTTAGAGGTTATTTCTGAGGATGGTGTTGTAACTAATACGGCTGATTATTTATCAGTGGAGGTGGTTATCTCTGATACTGATTCTTCTGTATTATTAGCAGATGTTGCTGTTGTTAATGAGGATGATAGTTGGAGTTCTACTTATGAAATATCTATCTCAGCTACAGATGGTGAATTTACTGTTTACGATACATTCGTTGTAGAAGTATATTAAGGAAGCGTATTATCAGGTTGTTCCAGGTTTTGGGGATACAGGCATTGGTGCTTGGGTAGATGGTAGGGTGTTCTTGGTATAGAGCAACTCATGCTAGCCGCGGTTATGGTGGTGCCATCTATACACTTTCTGGGCGAGACGCTGATTTACTGAATGTTGTTTCATATACTGGAATAATAAAATTTTCAGATGGTTGGTGAGCTTCTGTGACTGGCGTGATTTATTCTTATAATGTTATGGTGACGGTGACTTCAAGTGAATGCATTATGCCCTTGTTTGTAAGCCAAGACCTTAATTTTAGGATATCAAGTGGACGAATCTTGCAAATGAAGGCATCACTCTTGAAGAAGAATTTCTAGATATTTTAATATACTCTCATGGTTCTTTGTAAAACCGGTGTTGTATCTATGGCGTATTGATTGTATGTAGCTGTCTACAGGTGTAATAAAT
>CAYMEP010000014.1:0-13191 GCA_964389695.1 uncultured Rhodobiaceae bacterium
TCAAAGGATGATTTGCCATGTAATACTTTTGTTTTCTGTGCAAGGTCAAATAAAGCTGTATTAGGGTGTTGATGCTTTAAGCGCATCATGTCTTTTTCTGTTGTTATAAGTGTTAATTCATTTTCCTGTGCGATATTTAATAGGTTCTGGGCTTCTTTCTCTGTGTATGAGTGGTGATCATTAAAAGGTTGTTTGATTATAATATCACAACCGTGGTTTTCTATGGAGGTAAAGAATTTATGACTATTACCAATACCACAAAACGCTAAAACACGGCATGGTTCAAAATATTCAGTAACAAAGTGAGCATGTAGAATGTATTTATTATTTGCTTTCGCATGTTTTAGGAAATTATGTATATCTGGTCTTGTTATTTCTTCTCCTGTAACAATAATGCTTTCACAATTCTTTAAGCTAGTGTTTGGGAGTTGGCGGAGAGGACCCGCTGGAAATACCCTTTCATTACCAAAACCAACATTTGCATCAACCACAGAAAAAGTAAAATCTTTGTGTAGTTTAGGGTTCTGCATGCCATCGTCCATGATAATAATTGTTGCGCCGTCTTTTTTTGCCATATGGGCAGTGATACGACGGTCTATACCTACATAAACATTATATTTCTGTGCCATCATCAAGGCTTCATCACCAACAATATGAGCATTATGTTCATGCTTATTAACTCGGAGTGGGTGCTTATATTTTCCTTTATAGCCACGTGATAAGATTGCAGGTTTTTCGCCATTTTTTATAAGTATATTAGCAATCGTCATTGTGATAGGTGTTTTTCCTGTTCCACCCATTGTGATATTTCCTACACAAATAACAGGTATGTCTAAAGATTTAGGAGATATTATGAAATGACGAATACTAGATATGAGTATGTATAGATAAGATAATGGGAGTAATAAATAAACAAAAACTGAATTTTCTTCTTTTCTTTTTTGCCAGAATTTAGGAGGAGATAACATGATGTTCTTTAACCGTAATTTTATTTAAGTATGGTGTAATGTGGTTTATTGTATTTTGTAATGCACCTTCATTCTTAGAAATAATATGAGAAGCTCGTATACCCATTTGGGTGGACTTTTCTTTATCACTTAGTAATAAAAGGAGTGTGCTTGTTAAAGAATGGTGATCTTCGACCTGATAAGCTGCTTTGTTTGCATGAAGCTGTTCATAGGCAAATTTAAAATTATGGGTATGCGGACCATGCATTAAAGCATGTTGTAGTTGCCCAGCTTCTAATGGGTTTTGTCCTCCATGAGGTATTAGTGAACCCCCTATAAAGCTAATATGTGAGAGGCGGTAGAATAGACCCATTTCTCCGATTGTATCTGCGATATAAATATCAGTGTTTTCTGTGATAGGGTTTTTTGTACTACGTTGAGCGATAGTACAATTTTGATCTCTGAATAATTGGGTTAATTGAGTGCCACGATGAGGATGACGAGGAATAATAATCGTCAGAAGGTTAGGGTGTTCTTTTTTAACATCATTATGAGTTTTAAAGATAATCTCTTCTTCATTATGATGTGTGCTGGCGGCAATCCAAACAGGGCGTTGATTAATTTGTTGTTGTAATTGTAATAGATCATCATGATTATATTTTAGAAGGGGCATATCAAATTTTAGATTTCCAGTTATATGTAGGTTTGGTGCATTTATTTCCTGGAAGCGATGATAAGAGTCATTATCTTGTGTAAGGATAAGATTAAATGATGCTAAAATAGCCTGTATAGTTCTTTTTAACTTTTTCCATGATTTAAAAGATGAGGGTGATAAACGAGCATTTATTAGAATAAGTGGAATATCTTTTTTCTTAATTTGAAAAATATGATTTATCCATAATTCTGATTCTACAAAAAATACGAGTGAAGGTTGCCAATGTTTTAAAAATCTTTTGACATATGGGAGGTGGTCTAGGGGAACAAACTGATGTATCAAGTTTTTATGATTTTGCTTTTGGATGATGTTCGCGGAAGTTAATGTTCCAGAGGTAAGTAAAATATTTATCATTGGATATTTTTGTGTAATCATTTTTATGAGTGGCATAATCGATAAGCATTCACCTACGCTTGAGGCGTGGAACCAAATCAACTTTCCTTCAGGACGTTTTTTATCTGTAATACCGTATCTTTCTTGAAGCCTGTGAGGGTTTTCACGTTTCTTTATTTTTCGTAAATGCAACCATAAAGGAAACAAGAATGCTAGAATATAAAGGATGATCACATATAATTTTAAAGATAGTAGTTTATACATTAGGATACTTTAGTGAGTCTCGGTCGTTCGTAGATTATTAAGTTTACCGTATGCTTTACCTTCTTTTAGAAGTTCTTTATGTGTGCCTGACTGTACAATTTCTCCTTCTTCTATTACATAAATTTTATCAGCATGTTCTATGGTAGATAGTCTATGGGAAATGATAATACAGGTTTTATTCTTCATTAATTTATTTAAAGCTATTTGAACCTTGTATTCAGAATTTGTATCTAATGCAGAAGTAGCTTCATCCAATAATAATATAGGGGCGTTCTTTAAGAAGGCTCTGGCAATAGAAATACGTTGTCTTTGTCCGCCTGATAATGTCATACCACCTTCACCACAAACTGTATCATATTGATGGGGTAGCTTCATAATAAATTGATGTGCGCCTGCATTTTTTGCAGATTCTATAACGTCTTCTTTTGAAGCTTTTGGGTTTCCAAGTAAAATATTATTTAAAACACTCTCATAAAAAAGAAAGGTGTCTTGGGTTACAAGAGCAATGTTTTTATGTAAGGAGTCAAAAGTGACTTTGTTTATATCTTGTCCATCAATTAAAATTGTTCCAGAATCAGGAATAAGAAAATGTGATACGAGGTTCAATAGGCTTGTTTTTCCTGACCCTGATTCACCAACAAATGCGACCATATTTCCTGTTGGTATTGTCAAGTTAATGTTTTGTAAGATACGTTCTGGGTTATCACTATAAGTAAGGTTCACATCTTGGAATTGTATTTGAGCTTTGCTGATTTCTAAAGGTAGTGCATTAGGAAGTTCTACAATTTTAGGTTTTGTATCAACTACGTTAAGTATTCTGATGGAGGCAGCTAACCCTTCTTGTATCTTTATGGGTACTGTAATGATAGTGACGATAGCGGGTCTTAATAAAGCGAAAGCAGTAATAATCGCGGTTATTTCTCCTATACTGGAGGATAGGTAATCATTCTGAACGAACACAAAGATTAATACTAACAAAATACCAACTGCTAATTCTGTAACTGGTCCAGATAGCATTCTGTTTCGTTGAAGAGAAATTGTTGTATTATTGATATATAATACATGCTCTTGAATATTTTTAATATATGCACTTTCTTGCTGGTAAGATTTTATAGTACGTAACCCTGCAAAAGTTTCACTTAATATTTCTCCCATATTTGATATGTTTTCTAGTACTGTATGGGTTTTCTTATATGCTTTTTTTCCTAACCTTCTTACCAAGAGTATTACATAAGGTACAAGTATTGCACAGGCTGATAGGGCTATAGGTACGCTGATTGTAAACATAACAATTATAATAACTATTGCTGTGATGAATTGTCTAAATAATGCTACGATTGATGTATCAATTGCTGTGGCTAGCTTTACTGTGTCATGGAGAAATATAGATATATAATTTCCTGAATGTTGGTGCATGATGGTTTGAATATCTAAAGTTAAATAATGTTTAAAAATCTGATTACGTGTATCATATACGATAGATTCTTGTAGTTTTGCGGCATTTATATTTGATATATATATACTTAGAGCTTTAACCACTATGATAATAATGAATGTGACGGTAAACAGGTGAAAGTTTTTATTCTGGGTTTGTGGAGTGAAAACTTGGTCTATTCCTTGTTGTAGTAAGTAAGGAAAAACTCCTGTGGTAAGCGCAGCAATCAAATTGCATACTATACTGATAATGATGAGTTTCTTATGTGGTAAAAGGTACTGTATAGTAATGCGTTTTAATGTATTGATTATATTAATTTTAGAAGTGTTTGTATCGTTGGTTGGTATATATTTCTGCATTTGTATAACCTTCGTATGTTTTATAAAACCTTATCAAGGCTTCAGAGGTAAGGTTGGTGGTTAAAATTTATAAACCTGCCAGAGCCATCATTTCAATTAATATGCTGGGAGCATTGATTCCATGCCGGAATTGTAAATCATTGGCAGGGATAAGGTTTGCAAACATATCTTTTAAATTGCTTGCAATTGTTATTTCACTGATGGGGTAAGCGATCTGTCCGTTTTCTATCCAATACCCAGAAGCGCCACGGCTATAATCACCCGTCAAGACATTAACCCCCATGCCAATGAGTTCTGTTATATAGACCCCTGTTCCAATATCTTTGCATAATTCTGCAACAGTTTTTTGTCCATTATGCATATAAAGATTACTTACAGAAGGGCTAGGAGGAGTGCCAATTCCACGCGATGCACGGGCGTTACTTGTGAGATTTAATTGTTTTGCTGTGGAACTATCTAATAACCAAGTTTTTAAAACACCATTGTCTACAAGTTCAATCTCTTTTTGACCGAGACCTTCATCATCAAAGGTACTAGAACGCAATCCTCTTTTCAAAAGTGGGTTGTCACTAATGTTAATAGAGTCTGAGAATACCTGTGTTTGTAATGCACTTTGTAAAAAAGAACTTTTACGTGTAATACTTCCCCCTGAAATAGCACTGGCGAAGTGATTTAATAGACTGGAGGAAACACGTGAGTCAAAAATAACAGGAAGATTCTGGCTTTTGACTTTACGGGCATTAAGGCGTTTCAAGGTTCTATTGGCAGCTCGTTCTCCGACGGATTTTGGAGTGTCTAAATTTTCTTTGTGACGTGTTGTATGGCTTGCATAATCACGCTCCATTTTTCCTTTTTCACCACCTAGAACACAACAAGATAATGACCAAGATGAGCTAATATCACTCCCTGTAAACCCATGGCTAGTTATTAAATGTGTTGTGGCACGTCCCCAACTGGCACTTGCACCTTCGGAATTAATAATGCCTTTTGTATCACGTGCGATACTTTCGGTCTCTAGTGTAAGGTTTTGTAGTGTGTCAAGATTGGGAGTGGTCAAATCATTCAATTCAAGATCAATGAACTCTGTACAAAGTAAATTAGCATCACCTAGCCCACAATAAGGGTCTTGGGGGGCATTCTTCGCCATATCAGCGACTCTTTGTGCCAAGGTCTCAATTTCTTCTGGTTGCAATACTGTGCCAGATACAAAAGCCTGTTTTTGATCAATAATGGCACGTAAACCAATCTCTAGGCTTTCTGAGTGTTCTACATCTTCTGGTTTGCCCATTCTTGCCGAAGCATTGAGAGTTTGAGTTTCACAAATGAGAATATCTGCGTGCTGAATACCCTGCTGTTTGAGACTATGTAAGGCTTTTTGTGCAATGACTATATTTTCTTTAGAAGGTTTATTATGTTCCATACTGCTTTATAGAAGTTTCTTATCAATGGTGCAAGTTATGAAAGTCCCATGATAATGCTAAAGAGAATAATGATACCTACGATACAATTACTTTTAAAAGTTTTTAATATTGAAACTGGATTTGTCGTGTCCAAATTATGAATTTGGTAAATAAAATGTCCAGCAATGATTCCCCATCCACACCAAAATAGAGGGTGAAGTTTTATTGTAATAGCAGCTAGGGAAAAAAATAAGAGACTAATACTGTAAATAATATAAAGAGGTTTTTTATTGTCTATGCCAAATAGTCGGGCTGTAGATTTGATGCCGATTAAACTATCATCATCATAATCTTGATAAGCGTAAATGGTATCATAACCGATAGTCCAAAAAATGCCTGCTAGATATAATAATATAATGGGCAAAGTAAGAGGGTGATAGATTGAGAAACTCATTAAAATGCCAAAATTAAAGGTCAAGCCGAGAAATAGTTGAGGCCACCAAGTGATACGTTTCATGAAAGGGTAAAGTGCCACAAAGATGAGAGATAAAATTCCTAACAATATTGTACGACTGTTAAATTGTAATAAAATAATCAACCCTAAAAAACACTGTAAGGCTAAAAAAAGCCAGGCGTGATAAATAGATATATCACCACAGGCAAGAGGGCGCATATTTGTACGTGTTACTTGGCAGTCTAATGGTTTATCAATAATGTCATTATAGGTACAGCCAGCGCCCCGCATAAAGACTGAGCCTAAATAAAATAAAATAAGGTACCAGATGTTTTGTAAAATATTATGATGGTCAGTAATTTGAGTAGCAAATAATAAACCCCAGCTACAAGGTAAAAATAGTAACCAAATCCCAATAGGACGGTCAAGGCGTGCCAAAAGTGCATAAGGGATGAGTTTTGCTGGTAAAAATTTATAGATCCAGCTTTTAGTATTGAAATCTGAGGGTGTTTTTGACATTTTACTCTTGTGTTTTGTGAAAGCTTAACATTGTATATTATGTATTGAGGAAAGTGGCGAGTCTAATATGGAGGATATAATCATCAAAGGTAAAATAAGATTGTATGTGACTGACTCACTTGTGTGTGGGAAAAATTGTGTTCTATCATCAGAACAATTACATTATTTACGTCATGTTATGCGGTGTGAAATCGGTGATTATATACAAGTTTTTAATGGATTGGAGGGGCAGTGGCAGTCTCAAATTATTGAATTATCCAAAAAGAAAGCTGTACTAACATTGCAGAAACAAATTTTACCACAACTACCCTGTGCGTCGGATATTTGGTTGTTATTTTCTCCCATTAAGAGTGGACGTATGGAGTATCTTGTTCAAAAGGCTACAGAAATGGGTGTTAGTAAAATGATTCCTATTTTAACCGAATATACTCAAATGAATAAGCTGAATTATAAACGATTGCAGGCAAATATTGTAGAAGCCGCGGAACAGTGTGGAGGTTTATTTGTGCCTATCATTGAAGAGTCTATAAAATTAGAACAGCTTATAAGGTCTTGGAAGTCTTTTTCTCCCCAGCGACAAATTATATTTTGTGATGAAAAAGCAAATATGGATAATACGCTTTCTTATGTTGATGAAGAAACGGCTTTATTGATTGGTCCAGAGGGTGGATTTTCAGATAAAGAGCGTCAAATGCTGTTACAATGTGATACTGTGACTCGAATGAGTCTTGGGAGTCGGGTGTTACGTTCTGATACGGCAGTGGTTTCAGGATTAACATTATTGCAACATGCTTGTGTTAAGTCTGAAACAGGCTTATAGAGAAGTTATGGATACAAATATACTTGAAAATCGAAATGTTCTCATAGAGTGGATGTATGAAGGGTGTAAGGTTAAGAAAGATTGGCGTATCGGTACTGAACATGAGATGCTAGGGTTTTGTAAAGAAACATTAATGCCTTTACCCTATGAAGGGGACAGAGGTATTAAAGCTTTGCTGGAAGGGTTACAAGTATTTGGATGGCAGGGGATATATGAAAATGATATATTAGTTGGGTTGTTAAATACGTCTGGAACAGCATCCATTACTTTGGAACCAGGGGGACAATTAGAGTTATCTGGGGCAACTGTAAAAACCATTCATCATACTTATCAGGAAATTGTCGATTATTCTAAACATGTAAAACAGATTGCGAGTTCTTTAGGTCAAGGGTTCTTAGGTTTAGGGTATTGTCCAACTTGGGATAAAAATGCTGCAGCTAAAATGCCTAAATCACGTTATCGTTTAATGTATGATTATATGGCAAAAAAGGGTAGCCGTGGTCATGATATGATGCATTTATCTTGTACAGTTCAGGTGAATTTAGATTTCAATACCGAACAGGATATGGTTGAGAAGTTTCGTATTGGGTTAGCTCTACAACCTTTAGCTACAGCATTATTTTCTAATTCACCTTTTCGTATGCATGGGTTAAGTGGGTCGTTATCTGAACGGTCATTATTATGGCTGGATGCAGATGCTGATAGAACGGGCATGTTACCTTTTGTTTTTGATAATGATTTTGGTTTTGAACGCTATGTGGACTATTCCTTACAAGTCCCGATGTATTTTATTATTCGTGATGGACAATATATTGATGCGATGGGGTTGAACTTTAGAGATTTCTTGGAAGGTAAGCTTCCTGTACTATATGGAGAAAAGCCGACAGAGAAAGATTGGTCGGATCATTTGACAACAATTTTCCCAGAGGTACGTTTGAAGAAATTTATTGAAATGCGTGGAGCAGATTCTGGATCAAAAGAGAAAGTGTGTGCTTTGTCAGCTTTTTGGGTAGGGTTACTTTATGACAAGGAGACACAATCTCAATTAGCCGATATGATTAAAGACTGGACTGTAGAAGAGAGACAATATTTGCGTGTTGAAGCCCCTGTAAAAGGATTAGCAACGCCTTTTCGAGGGGGAACTTTATTAGATATTGCACGCATTGTGTTGCCTTTATCTTACCAAGGCTTAAATGCTCGGGCTTGTCTGAATGATAAAGGAGAAGATGAAACCCAATATCTTAACCCTTTGGATAAAATTGTAGAAACAGGGCGCAACTCAGCAGAGCTTTTACTTGATAAATTTTATAATGAATGGGATTCGAATGTAGAGCCTGTATTTGAAGAAAAAATATCAATTTGATTTTTAATTTGTTCCTCCAACCGTGAGACCTTCTAGACGTAAGGTGGGTTGCCCAACACCTACAGGAACTCCTTGCCCTTCTTTTCCGCAAGTACCAATTCCCTCATCTAATTTCATATCATTGCCAATCATGGTAATACGTTGCATGCTTTCAGGACCAGTGCCTATCAATGTTGCTCCCTTGAGAGGCGCTCCAAGGATTCCGTTCTTAATTTGATAGGCTTCTGTGCAAGAAAATACAAATTTTCCAGAAGTAATATCTACTTGTCCACCTCCAAAAGCGGTTGCGTAAATTCCATCTTTTACACTTTCTATAATTTCTTGAGGGTTATGGTTGCCGCCAAGCATATAGGTGTTGGTCATACGAGGAAGTGGTGTTGAAGCAAAGCTTTCACGTCTGCCATTTCCCGTTGGTTTCATATTCATTAAACGTGCATTCAGTCTATCCTGTATGTAGCCTGTCAAGATACCATCTTCGATAAGGATATTACGAGCAGTTTGTGTGCCTTCATCATCTACCGTTAATGAACCACGACGAAGTGGAATTGTTCCATCATCAATGACTGTGACCCCTTTTGATGCCACTCTTTCTCCTAGTCTATTAGAAAATGTAGAGGTTTCTTTACGGTTGAAATCTCCTTCTAGACCATGACCTACTGCCTCATGAAGTAAAATACCAGGCCAGCCAGGACCAAGAACAACATCCATTTCACCAGCGGGGGCTGGAACCGAATCAAGATTGATTAATGCGACACGTAAAGCTTCATCAACTTGTGATTGCCAATTTTGAGGGTCTATCCATTTTGTGTAAGATTCACGTCCGCCACGACCACAATGTCCTCGTTCTTGTTTATCCCCTTTGCTTACAATGACCGAAACATCAAGACGAATGAGGGGTCTAATATCAAAAATCGGGGCAGTTTCAGGACGTAAAATCCCAATGACCTGGCATTCTCCCGATAAGTTAATGGAAACTTGTGTGATATTGGGATGTTTTGCGCGTGCATAGGTATTAATATCTTCTAAAACTTTTATCTTTTTGTTGAAACTTGTGCCATCTAAGGGGTTATGAGGTGCATAAAGAGGTTTGATGATCGGCGCATCAAAATCTGCCCATTTTCCTTGGTAACCAGAGGTGATCGGTGCAATTCCTGAAATAGCACGTTTTAAAGCAGAAGTGGATAAATCAGTGGAGTGAGCAAAACCAACACGATCTCCCATAATAGCACGTAAACCAAAACCTTGATTAATGTCATAACTTGCTGCACGTAGACGGTTATCGTCAAAAGAAAAGCTTTCCGATAAGGTATATTCTAAAAATAATTCTCCATCGTCTGCTTGACGCAAGATGTTTTGTGTTAATTTAATTGTTTCATCTTCATCTAATTTTTGTTGTGCAAAGAATAATGCCTTTAGATTATGGTTGTTTGCGAGTTCATCAAAGGTTTGTGTCATATTGGTTGATCCTAAATTATATTTATGAATTATGGAATTTGAGCAACCATGACGCAAGCAAAAAATAAAATTATGTGATAATATATGGCAAAGATTATGAAATTAGGGCTATGCAATGTTGAATTATTGATTATGATGTTTAGGGCTGTTTCAGTGTTTTTAATTAATATAAGTAGATGGTCAATTTTATGATATTCAAACGTAAACTTTCTTTAGTTTTTAGCCAATTTTTATTTATGCTGCTTTGGTTGAGTCCTGCATATGCTAACCAACCTGAGCCTTGGCAATGGAAATTTCAAGAAGCTGCAACAGATGTTATGACGGACATGACACACTTTAATGATATATTGGTTGTTGTGATGTTAGTTGTTACAGTTGTTGTCTTCCTATTGTTATTTTATGTAATTATAAAGTTTAACTCGAAGGCAAACCCTGTGCCGTCAACGACGACTCACCATACGGTTCTTGAAATCATCTGGACTGTCGTTCCTGTGATTATATTATTAGTGCTTGCGGTTCCTTCTTTTCGTTTAGTGTTTAAACAATTAGAAGTTCCAGAGTCTGAACTCACAATCAAGGCAACAGGTAATCAATGGTATTGGAGTTATGAATATCCTGACCAAGGAAATATTTCTTTTGATTCTATAATGCTAGAAGATGATGAGTTAAAAGAAGGACAACCAAGGTTGTTAGCTACAGATAATGCTGTCGTTTTGCCTGTAGATACAAATATACGCCTTATTGTGACAGCGTCTGATGTTTTGCATAGCTGGGCTATACCGTCATTCGGTGTTAAAATGGATGCTGTGCCAGGTCGATTAAATGAAACTTGGTTTAAGGTGAATAAACTGGGAACATATTACGGGCAATGTTCAGAGTTATGTGGTGTTCGCCATGGGTTTATGCCCATAATGGTTCGTGTGGTAGAAAAGAAAAAATTTAAAAAATGGGTAACAAGGGCAAAAATGAAATTTGCTGAAAATGAAATGCAGATGAAACCAGCACCACAATTGGTGTTAAAATAATTTAAGGAACGGAGCATATTATGGGAGAGCATCACCCTACAGGTTGGCGACGTTGGCTTTTGTCAACGAATCATAAAGATATAGGAACAATGTATCTCATATTTTCTATAGTTGCAGGGATTGTTGGTGGTGCAATGTCAGTGTTACTTCGTATAGAATTACAATCGCCAGGGGAAGGCATATTGGGTGGAGATCACCAGTTGTATAATGTCTTGGTGACGGGGCATGGGTTGATCATGGTGTTTTTTATGGCGATGCCTGCACTGATTGGTGGTTTCGGTAATTGGTTTGTTCCTTTGATGATTGGAGCACCTGATATGGCGTTTCCACGTATGAATAATATTTCTTTTTGGCTTTTACCAGTGTCGTTGATCTTATTGGTTATTTCTATGTTTGTTGAGGGACCTCCAGGTGCAAATGGTGTTGGAGGAGGGTGGACAATTTACCCGCCGCTTTCGACTTCTGCACAACCGGGGCCTGCAATGGATTTCGCAATTTTATCTCTGCATGTTGCAGGGATTTCATCAATTTTAGGTGCCATTAATATCATTACAACGATTTTGAATATGCGTGTTCCTGGAATGAGTTTACATAAAATGCCACTTTTTGTGTGGTCGGTTTTAGTGACGGTTGTTATGTTGCTTTTGGCTTTACCTGTTCTGGCAGGAGCAATTACAATGTTATTAACTGACCGGAACCTTGGAACAACTTTCTTTGACCCTGCTGGTGGTGGTGACCCCATTTTATTCCAACATTTATTTTGGTTTTTTGGGCATCCAGAAGTGTATATTATTATATTACCTGGGTTTGGAATTGTATCGCAGGTCATTTCTACATTTTCTAAGAAACCTATTTTTGGTTACCTAGGAATGGTTTATGCAATGATATCGATTGGCGCAATTGGTTTTGTGGTTTGGGCACATCATATGTTTACTGTGGGTATGAGTCTTGATGCGCAGGCTTATTTTGTGGCAGCAACTATGGTGATTGCTGTGCCGACAGGTATTAAAATTTTCTCATGGATTGCTACAATGTGGGGTGGTTCTATTGAATTTAAAACACCGATGCTTTGGGCATTGGGGTTTATTTTCCTTTTTACATTTGGAGGTGTTACAGGAGTTATGCTTGCGAATGCAGGTGTTGATCGTGCCTATCATGATACTTATTTTGTTGTGGCTCATTTCCATTATGTATTATCTCTAGGAGCTGTTTTTGCAATTTTTGCAGGGTGGTATTATTGGTTTGGAAAAATGTTTGGGGTTACTTATAGCGAAAAGATTGGCAAAATACATTTTTGGATAACTTTTATTGGAGTTAATATGATATTTCTTCCACAGCATTTTTCTGGTATGGCTGGTATGCCACGTCGTATCCCTGACTATCCTGATGCTTTTGAAGGTTGGGTATTTATTTCCTCTATAGGAAGTTATGTGGCTATGGTTGGTTTGTTGATATTCTTAATTGGGGTTCTTCATGCTTTCATACGTAAAGAAAAAGCACCTAGTAACCCATGGGGTAAATATGCTGATACATTGGAATGGACTTTATCTTCGCCACCTCCGTATCATCAATTTGAGACATTACCTAAAATAAAATGATTATAAATTGTAAGAGGAAAATTTGTGACAGAGGCAGTCAATAAAAATACTGTTATTGATTTGGATCAAGCGTCAGTGGGCGATTTTTTTGAACTGTTGAAACCACGTGTTATGTCGTTAGTTATTTTTTCGGCATTTACAGGTGTTTTCCTTGCGCCAGTACAGTTACCGTTTGTTATGAGCTTTGCAGCTATTTTATTTATTGCGATTGGGGCAGGGGCATCAGGGGCATTGAATATGTGGTATGATGCAGATATTGATTCTAAAATGTTACGCACAAGACAGAGACCGATTCCTTCAGGACGTATTTCAGCAGGATCCGTCTTAACCTATGGGATTGTTCTGTCAATTATTTCAGTGATGTGTTTAGGAATTTTCTTAAATTGGTTTGCAGCAGGCTTATTGTTGTTTACGATCTTTTTCTATGCTGTGGTTTATACGATATGGTTAAAACGAGTAACGCCACAGAATATTGTGATTGGTGGATTTGCAGGTGCTTTACCT
>CAYMEP010000015.1:0-12763 GCA_964389695.1 uncultured Rhodobiaceae bacterium
TATATACCCCCTCCAACCATGTTTTATGAACATAACGTTTCAAACCAAGAGGATTATCAATGACAGAGTCGCCTTCCATTAGTTTATCACTGCCATAATATTCTTGCCGAATTTGAAATCCATAGCCCTCTTCCCAACGTGGTGCCATATCCATGACGGGTTGATGGGCAGATGCAATAACAGAGCTGAAAAGGAGAACACAACAAGCAGAAAATAGGCCTCTGGACATTATTCCCCTATTTCATTATAGGTAATAATTTTACCATTCTTGTCAGCAACCATAACTTTAATGGGTTCATAACCTCCAGATCTTATTGCTTTATAAGCCATTTTAACATTTAGTTTTTCATTGCTCTTGATAGCAACCGTTACTTTTTGTTTTTCAATCTCGACATACACACCCTTTTTATATTTTGAAGCATCAATGAAAGGTAATTTTGAAAGTTTTTTCTGCACACCAACTGCACAGAATGAACAAACAAGACCATGTACTTCAAACACAGCTTCATGAGAGTTTACGACGACGCCCTCTGGTAAATCTATATTATCTGCATGTGCGAGAACATTAGGAAATAGCTGTAATAATACTAGACTAGCAAAGATCAGTATTCGTTTCATAATTTATCTCCATTTAAACCTAAACCCCTATAAGTCTTACATATAAATAATAATAATTCAAAATAATCATCAAAATATACCCGATAGACAGTTTCAGTATGTTCCAATTGAGTGCTGGAGTATGATTTAGAGTCTAGAGGTTTTGTATATGTTTTATTACAAAATATATATTGAATCATGGTGCCCTCGGTCAGACTTGAACTGACACTCCTGTGAAGGAAACGGATTTTGAATCCGTCGCGTCTACCAATTCCGCCACGAGGGCCAAAGAAAATCCAATCTTTGGATAATTCAAATATAGATAATAAATGTCTCTGCGTCTAATATATTTTCCAAAAAATACATTTCTAAAAAATAATAAGTACGATATATTGGAATATGTCTTGGTTTCGTATAAAATATACTCATGTATTTTTAGTGTTAGCACTAAGTTGCCTTACAGCAATTATCATAGCAATTTCTCTAACATATTTTATGAAACTTACGCCCTGCACTCTATGCTTAGAACAACGTACACCGTATTATATGGCTATTATTCTTTCTATACTCGGAATTATAAATGTGAATAAATCACTTCTATTTACCAAAATTATATTGATACTTATTGGGGCAGGGTTTTTATATAATATAGGTTTAGGGATTTATCACATAGGGATAGAACAAGGGTTTTGGATGGGTCCCCAGTCCTGTAGCGGATCTATAAGCAATGTAACTTCTATTGAGGCACTTCATCGTGCTTTAAACGGACAACCTGCTATTTCCTGTAAAACAGTGCAGTGGTCATTATGGGGAATATCATTTGCAGGATGGAATATACTCATGAGTGCCAGTTTATCATTCTTTTCATTCTTCCAAGTTTATAAAGGAAAATCATAATGAATAAACGACTTGAAGAAATGTTACGTGTTGATCATGCGGGAGAATATGGCGCCATTACAATTTATCAAGGACAATTAGCTATATTCAGAGCTCAAAATAATAAAGAAGAAACCGTTAAGCTAATTGAACATATGGCAGAACAAGAACAAGAACATTTAGATTATTTTAATTCAGAATTATTAAAAAGAAAAATACGTCCAACCGCTTTAGCTCCATTTTGGAAAATAGCCGGCTTCACCTTAGGTGCAGGCAGCGCTCTCATAGGAGAAAATGCTGCTATGGCATGTACAGAGGCTGTCGAAGACGTCATCGGTCAACATTATCAAGAACAAATTAATGAATTAGACGAAAACTATGATGAAGCAGATTTAAAAGACTCTATTGAGAAATTTTGTGCCGATGAAGCAGAGCATCACCACATTGCTCTAGAAGAAGGGGCAGAACAAGCCCCCTTACATGATATCGTAACTAGTTTGATTAAAACGGCTTGCCGAGTGGCAATTAAATTATCAGAAAAAATATAAATATGATCGCCACACCATATATTTTGTGTCCAACTTCAATGGACATATTACACCTTGGACATGCCTAATAAACGGAAGAATAGTCAATATAGGCATCAGCTTCCCAAACAGACAAATGATGTAGGGTACACAGGTGTAAAAACCCATGCTATAATTTTCAAGAGATTATAGCACCACTATCCCAGATTCTACAAAAATGGCAAAAATCTCAGAGAAGAAACTGAACAAAACAAGAAAGATTTAAACTAGTAGAAAGAATTTTAATATGTCTTTATTAAATTATTTTATTCCTATAGCACTGACTACAGTTTTTATAATCCTAATATTTGGATTATGGAATATGTTAAAAGGAAAAAGCAAAACTCGCTCACAAACCTTTATGCGTTGGCGTGTTATTTTACAATTTTTCACTGTTTTAGTGATTTTCTTAGTTATGTATTTTAGCGAAAGGTAAATATTTTATGGTAACTTTGAATAAAATTTATACAGGCAATGGCGATAAAGGACACACAGCCTTATCAGATGGTTCATCACGCCCTAAATATGATAGTAGAATACAAGCTTATGGTACTATAGATGAAGCAAATTCAACAATTGGTGTTGCGCGTGCTTATATAGAGGATAAAATATTAGATACAATCTTAATGCATTTACAAAATGATTTTTTTGATTTAGGCGCCGACCTATCAACACCTGATTGTAAAGAACCTAAATATCCTCCCTTGCGTATAGTACCCGAACAAACAAAACGCCTTGAAAACGAAATTGATCTCCTAAATGCCGATTTAGAACCACTGAAGTCCTTTGTACTCCCCGCAGGAAATAAAATATCTGCTCATCTACATGTAGCACGTACCGTTACACGTCGTGCAGAACGAGAAATGATTGCCTTTTCTCAAACAGAATGGCTCAATCCAGAGGCCAGAATTTATATAAACCGTGCTTCCGATTTACTCTTTGTCGCCGCCAGATGGGCAAATAACCAAGGCAAGAATGACATATTATGGCAAGCAGGGCTAACACGAAATAATAATTAATTTCCCCTATAGAATCAGTTAATCAGTATTGACGTAAGCTGTAGTTGTGGCTAACTTGCGAATAATAATTTAAGCAGGAGATATTGGGATGAAGATACTTGTGCCGATCAAGAGAGTCGTCGATCATAATGTAAAAGTTCGTGTAAAAACCGATCAAACAAATGTTGATTTGGCTAATGTAAAAATGTCAATAAATCCTTTTTGTGAAATTGCCGTTGAAGAAGCCATTAGATTAAAAGAAGCTGGCGTAGCAACAGAAATTATTGTTGTTTCTATCGGCGTAGAACAAGCACAAGAGATCTTACGTACCGCTCTAGCGATGGGAGCGGATAGAGGAATATTAATTACACATGAGACAAACGTAGAACCTCTTACCATTGCCAAATTATTACAAGCAGTGATTGCCACAGAAACACCTGATTTGGTTATAATGGGTAAACAAGCAATTGATAATGATAATAATCAGACAGGTCAAATGTTGGCCGCATTAATGGGATGGGGACAAGCGACTTTTGCCTCAAAAATAGAACATGAAGGCAATAACGTGACTGTGACTCGTGAAATTGATGGTGGCCTGCAAAGTCTGAACTTAAAACTTCCTGCCATTATTACAACTGATTTACGCCTCAATGAACCCCGTTATGCTTCATTACCTAATATTATGAAAGCAAAGAAAAAACCCATCGACAAAAAAACAGCGGCAGACCTTGGGGTTGATATGAGTCCACAAATTGAAGTATTAAAAGTAACAGAACCTAAAAAACGAGAATCTGGTGTTATTTTAGACTCCGTAGCTAATCTTGTAGATAAATTGAAAAACGAAGTAGGAGTATTATAATGGCCACTCTGTTAATTGCTGATAATGATCAAAAAACAATTGCAGATGCAACATTAAAAGCCGCCTCTGCTGCCGCATCTTATGGAGATGAGATTCACCTTTTAGTTGCCGGAGAAGATTGTACAGAAGCTGCCCAAATGGGTGCAAAGATTGCTAATGTTACCAAAGTGCTGAAAGCTGATAATACACTTTATAAAAACCTCTTAGCTGAGAATATGGCAAATTTAATTTTCAGTATTGCAGATAACTATGATCATTTTATTGCGGCCGCTACAACAAATGGTAAAAATTATATGCCCCGACTTTCTGCATTATTAGATAGACCACAATTATCAGATGTAACCGCTATCAATGATGATGGTAGCTTTGAACGTCCAATTTATGCAGGGAATGCCATACAAACAGTAAAACTAACCGCAGGAAAACAAATTCTTACGATCAGAACTACAGCTTTTCCTGCTGCAGAATTAAATGGAAATGCAACTATTGAAGATATTTCAACTGTGGCTGATTCAGGATTGTCTTCATATGTAAAAGAGGAATTAACCGTATCAGAACGCCCTGAATTAACCTCTGCAAAAATTGTGATTTCTGGTGGACGTGGAATGCAATCTGGTGAGAACTTTACTCTTTTAGAAGCAGTGGCTGATAAAATGGGCGCAGCTATTGGGGCATCACGTGCGGCTGTAGATGCAGGCTATGTGCCTAATGATTATCAAGTTGGACAAACGGGTAAAGTGGTTGCTCCAGAACTTTATATCGCAGTTGGTATTTCAGGAGCAATTCAACATCTAGCAGGCATGAAAGATTCTAAAGTAATCGTTGCCATCAATAAGGATGAAGATGCCCCTATTTTCCAAATTGCCGATTATGGTCTTGTTGCCGATTTGTTTACTGTTTTACCTGAATTAGAGGCTAATCTAGATTAAGAGAAATTAAAAACCATTGAGAAAGGTGAGATATGGCACATAAAATGTGGGGTGGACGTTTTCACCAATCTCCAGATTCTATTATGGAAGAAATTAATGCCTCTATTGATTTTGATCAAAGGTTGGCAATGCAAGATATTGCGGGTTCACGAGCACATTGTGCAATGCTTATCAAAACAAATATCATTACTAAAGAAGATGGAGAAAAGATTCTCAAAGGTTTAACTCAAATTGAGACAGAAATTCAACAAGGAGAATTTCAATTTTCACGTGCTTTAGAAGATATTCATATGAATATAGAATCTCGCCTTAGTGATCTGATTGGAGACGCAGCAGGGCGTTTACACACAGCTCGTTCACGTAATGATCAAGTGGCGACAGATTTTAAATTATATATACGGGAAACCGTAGGACACTTGGAAGAACAAATTCATAATCTCCAACATATATTAGCAAAAAAAGCGAAACAATATGCTGATATCATTATGCCAGGGTTTACACATTTACAGACAGCTCAAGCGATCACCTATGGGCATCATTTATTAGCATATGTAGAAATGTTAGCTCGTGACCGCACTCGCTTCCTTGATGCAAAGAAGCGTATGAATGACTCTCCTTTAGGAGCCGCAGCTTTAGCAGGCACACCTTTTCCTATTGATCGCAATCAAACCGCAGAAGCTTTAGGTTTTGACAAACCAATGGACAATTCTATTGATAGTGTATCTGATCGAGATTTTGTTTTAGAAGCCTTAAGCTGTGCAAGTATTACAGCCATTCATTTATCTCGCCTAGCAGAAGAAATTGTTATTTTTTCCTCTGCACAATTTAATTTCTTTAAATTACCAGATAGTTTTTCTACAGGGTCATCAATTATGCCGCAAAAGCGGAACCCTGATGCCGCTGAATTGATTCGTGCAAAAACAGGTGGCATAATTGGAAATTTAACTAGTCTTATGATTGTGATGAAAGGATTACCACTAGCCTACTCTAAAGATATGCAGGAAGATAAATGCGTTGCTTTTGATGCTTTTGATAATTTATCACTTTGCCTTGCTGCAATGGCAGGCATGATGGATCAAATCAAACCACAAAAAGAACAAATGTTAGCATCTGCAATGGGAGGGTTTTCTACTGCAACAGATTTGGCAGATTGGCTTGTATCCACGATAAACTTGCCGTTCCGTGAAGCTCATCACATTACGGGAGAATTAGTCGCTCACGCCGAAAAAGAGAACATAAACTTAGAAAACATACCATTAGAAGTAATGCAGAAAGTAGAGCCACGGATCACAAAAAGTATTTATACTGTTTTAGGCGTACATAATTCTGTTGAGAGTCGTAAAAGCCATGGTGGAACGAACCCTAACCAAGTATTAAAAGCAGCAGAGAAATGGATAGTAAAACTCGAAACGGTCACCAAATGAACTATATGATAGCGTTTCTCATATCATTAGTATTGGTCTCTTGCGGTCGTAAAGGTGATGTATATATTGATGAGTCTTCTGCAAATACTATTCTTTTAGATATTGAAAAGAATATAAAGGAAAAGTGAAAATGAACAATTATTTTACCTATAAAAATAATCGTTTGCATGCTGAACAAATAGATATTCAAGAATTAGCAAAAGAAATTGGCACCCCTTTTTATTGTTATGCTTATCAAGCTTTAGAGGACAATTATTTAACACTCCAGAATACCTTTAATAATTTAGATGTAACGATTTGCTATGCGGTCAAGGCCAATCCTAATATTGCTGTTATTTCTACATTAGCCAAATTAGGTGCAGGTGCAGATATTGTTTCTCAAGGAGAATTATATAGAGCCTTAAAAGCCGGTATCCCTGCTAACAAAATTATTTTTTCTGGTGTTGGTAAAACAGCAGATGAAATTAATATGGCTCTGGATAAAAATATTTTACAATTTAATGTTGAAAGCCTTTCTGAATTAGATTTGATTTCTCACATTGCTCTTTCTAAAAATAAAATAGCACAAATTGCATTACGTCTTAATCCTGATATCGATGCAGGGACTCATGAAAAAATCTCAACAGGAAAAGCAGTGAATAAGTTTGGCATTGCATGGGAAGATGCCATGATGGCTTTTGCCAAAGCAAAAGAATTACCTAATATCAATCCACGCGGTATTGATGTCCATATTGGTAGCCAAATTATGGATATTGTCCCTTTCCAACGTGCATTCTCTAAAGTGAAGAAATTATTGATCACTCTACGTCAGGAAAATTACCAGATAGACCATTTAGATTTAGGCGGTGGTTTAGGGGTTAGTTACCAGCAAGGTGTGACACCAGTAAGTCTGGATATATATAAAAATGTCATTCATGATTTATTTTCTGATATGTCGTGTAGAATCTTTCTTGAACCAGGACGGCTTATTACAGCAAATACAGGTATTATTGTGAGTTCTGTTATAAGAAATAAAATAGGCAAGAAAAAGAATTTCATAATTATTGATGCAGCAATGACAGAATTAATACGTCCAACACTTTACGATGCTTATCATGAAATTAGTCCTATTACTTTATCAAACCCATCAGAGGACACTCATAAACTTTGGGATATTGTTGGTCCTGTTTGTGAAACAGGTGATTTCTTAGGAAAAGACCGTCTTCTACCTATACAAGAACCGGGAAACCTACTAGTTATTCATCATTGTGGTGCTTATGCTGCTTCTTTAGGGTCTCACTATAATACCCGTATACCCGCCGCTGAAGTGATGGTTAAAGGGAATGAAATTGCAGTGATTAGAGAACGTCCTAACTATAAAGAAATGATCTCTAATGAATCATTGCCTCATTGGGCAAATAAATAAGGATCCTATAGATGCTTAATTTCAATGATGTAAGTATGCGGTATGCAGATGGACCAAATATTCTATCAAATATAAATTTTGAATTGCCACAAGGATCATTCCATTTTCTCACTGGCGCTTCTGGTGCAGGGAAAACATCTTTATTACGCCTTATTTTTCTATCTCAAAGACCTAGCACAGGTCAGATTATTCTTTTCAATCAAGATGTAGCAAATATTTCACGGAAGTTATTACCTGAATTTAGAAAACGTATCGGTTTCGTTTTCCAAGACTTCTTACTTCTGGACCATTTAACAATTTATGAGAATATTGCTTTACCTCTCTATGTTGCAGGAAGAAAAGAGAGTGAATATAAGAAGAATATCTTAGAATTATTAGATTGGGTTGGATTAATCCAGTCAGTAGATTCTTTTCCTGCAATGCTTTCAGGAGGAGAGAAGCAACGTGTTGCTATTGCACGGTCCATTATTAATCGTCCAGAAATTATTCTGGCCGATGAACCAACAGGAAATGTTGACGCACTAGTAAGTGAAAAATTAATGCATTTATTTGTTGAATTACATAAACAAGGCACAACAATACTAATTGCAACCCATGATACAAATCTTTGGAAGAACCTATCTTTTCCTAGATTGCATTTAGTCAAAGGTGGAATCATGAATGAGGCAGAAAATAATTATGAATAAATTTTCTCCCATATTTCCCACGAACTCTATTTCAAACTCTGCATTTGGTGCAGTAATCTTTACAATGTGTTTTATCGCTTGCTTAGTCTTAGGTGTTACATTGACTGTTAATTCAGCAACCAAGAATTGGCTAAAACAAGCCCATGGTGCAATGACAGTACAAGTAATTGAAACCCCTACACAAACATCTAAAGCACAACTTTCTTCCGTTCTCTCTTTGTTACGAGACACTAAAGGCATCATCAAAGCAACCCCATTATCAGAGAATAAACTATTAGATCTTTTAGAACCTTGGTTAGGAGATAGTCATGCCGTAAAACAATTACCTTTACCAATTCTTATTGATATTATGGTGGACACAACACAAGCTATAAATGTGAATAAATTACGTTCTCAACTAAAATCTATTGCCCCTTATACAACCTTAGACACACATGGAAATTGGCGAGAAGATTTAATCAAAATGAGTAAGAGGCTATATTTCTTGACTGGTATTATTTTTATACTTGTAATGTCTACCATCATGACCGTCATGGTTTTTGCTTTACGTGCAAACTTAGCCAATAATACCAATATAGTAGATATTTTATATTTAATAGGAGCAAGCCATAAATTTGTTGTAAAACAGCTTGAGCGGTATTTTCTACGGATTGTTTTGTACGCAAGTGCCGCTGGTTATATAATAGCACTCATTACTTATGGTTTTACCATTTATAACTTACCGAATATGCCGCATATTCTATTTTCATTTTATTTATTAAGTGTGCCGATCGTTTGTATACTGCTAATTAGTATAGTTTTACGTATTCTTATCATTAGTCACTTAAGAACCAATCATAAATAATTCTACAGAAATAAACATAAGGAAATTGTGATGAGTATAAAAAATAAATTTAAACTAGTTATCACGCTAGTTTTTATATTACTCCTTCTTGTCATCGGTTTATGGTTTGGAGCAAGTACCTTCCTACGCAACAAATTATCCAACTTATCTGAGGTGCAAATTGATACTGTTAATATATCAGGCTTCCCGAGTCAGTTACGCATTTTCCTTGATAATATCGTTTATAATCAACGAAACTTTTCTCTACATGTAAAAAATGTTAATACAACTACCCTTTTGTATAATCCATCCAAAACATTGGTATACTCTGAAGGCCCATATATTCTTCAAAGTATATTTGGTCCACAAATTAAGTTTGTCAGCTCTAACATATTAGGTCATATAACATTAGACTCAAGCACTATAAACACTCACCTCAACTTTCCTAAACCGCGACTTGATATTTCAAAATTAAAATCAAAAAAACTCATTTCATTACAAGCAGATCACCTCTTGATTAGTACAACAACAAAATTAACAGAAGATATTATTGTCTTAAAGATTACAGGCAACAATCTACACAAAATTAATAACATAAAAGACTTCTCTCTCAAGAATATCTATCTAGAATTAGACACTAGGAACACTAATGCTCTACCTACATATATAAATATACAAAACGCCCATACCACACTCACTTCAAAAAACACAGAAATTATAATATCAACCACAGGGACTATAGAATCAAAAAATGGTTATATGGATGGAGAAATACGTTTAAGTATTTCTGACATAGATAAATTAATGAAATTATTAGTTGATAAAGGAGTCGTAGATAATGCAGTACGAGGAGCCGTTGACCTCTACTTTGCATTTAACAAATTCCTAAAACCGCGCACATCTAAATATACAACTATTCCATTTAGGTTTCACAACAGAAAAACCTATATTGGTATATTTCATATTGGAATTGCACCCCGTCTAAAATAATAATTATGTTTTATGACGCCCGAAATCAACTGCAGACGTTTCTTGTCCAACTTTTACAATCTTTTCACGTACAGACTGCCCAGAACGGAAAATATCTTCCAGCTTAGTACCATCCTTATTCATAATAGCGTGTTTTAGAACATCTAAATTCTCTGTGAAACTTTCTAACACCTCAAGAACTTGTTCTTTATTATTTAAGAAGATGTCCCGCCACATAACTGGATCAGAAGAAGCAATACGCGTAAAGTCTCTAAAACCACCAGCACTATACTTAATAATGTCACTATGTGTTATCTTTTCCAATAATGTAGAAGTCATGACCATATTATAAGCTACTAAATGAGGAATATGGCTAGTCATTGCTAATATAAAATCATGACGCTTTGCGTCCATAAAAACTATTTTTCCTCCCATAGACTCCCATAACCCACGTATTGTACCAATGACTTCCGCAGGCGTATCAGGCAAAGGCGTAAAAACACACCAACGGTTCTGGAACAATTCTGCAAACCCTGCTTCTGGACCGGAGAGTTCCGTACCTGCAATAGGGTGAACAGGAACAAAATAAGCATGTGAAGGTAAGTATGGAACAACTTGTTCAATAGTACTTTGTTTTACAGAACCTACATCTGTAACAATTGCTCCTGATTTAAGATAAGGAGCAATACTTTCCATTATATTTCCCATGACCCCTATAGGTGTATTTAGAAATATAATATCTGAATCTCGAACAGCGTCTTCTGCACTATCGAAGACCTCATCAACAAAACCAATTTCTAATGCTTTAGAACGTGTTTCTTTAGTACGTGCATAAGCAGAAATATGTGATACCCTTTTATCCTTCTTGAGTTTATGTCCAATAGATGAACCAATTAACCCTAATCCAATCAAAGTGATACGTGGTAAACTCATATACTTTCTTTCATAAACTCAAAAGCAGAAATAACAGATTCATTGGCCTCTTTTGTACCAATAGAAAGACGTAATGAGTTTGGTAAATGATAAGCACCCAATTGTCTTACAATCACCTTATGAGAAATAAAAATCTGGTCAGCCCTATCCACAGTAATACCTCCAGTTTCCGGAAAATGAATCAAAATAAAGTTAGCATAAGTTTCCACAGTTTCAAAACCACAAGAATGAATTGTGTTGATTAATGTCTGTCTCCATTTATTATTATGGTTGATAGACCGTTTCACATGGTTAGTATCTTTAATAGCAGCAATTCCTGCATTCATGGCAGGCTGACTGACATTAAAGGGTGCTCTAATTTTATTTATAGTATTCGTAATCTCTTGTGGAGCATATGCCCACCCTAAACGTAATGCGGCTAATCCATATAATTTCGAGAATGTACGTAATATCACAATATTCTTAGAATTTTGTGATAATGCAAGAGTACCTGACATCATATCCTGATCATCGACATATTCGATATAAGCCTCATCTATAATTAATAAAATATCCGAACGTAACCCCGCATGGAGACGTTTGATTTCTTTTAATGAAATCATCGTGCCAGTTGGATTATTTGGATTAGCTAAAAAAATCATTTTTGTCGCTTTAGTAACCGCATTCAGAATTTTATCTACATCTGTAGTGAGGTCTCTTTCTACCACCCTAACTGGCTTTGCTCCTGTAGCACTAATCACTAATGGGTATAACAAAAAACCATGTTCAGTATGAATTGCTTCATCACCAGCTTGTAAATACGCATGGGCAAGATATTGCAATAGCTCGCCAGAACCATTACCGCAAACAATACGGTCTACATTTATTTTATGGTGCTCCGCAAGACATTCACGTAATTCATTTGTATGTCCATCAGGATATTTCTCTAAACATGTTGCAGTATCTTTATAAGCTAATATAGCATCTTTGCTTGCCCCTAGAGGATTCTCATTCGCTGATAATTTGAATATTTGTTTTGTATCTGCAATGGTACTACGACCACCTACATATGTGGGCAATTCCATAATTGAAGACTTTGCCCGAGGTTTAAGCATCAATATCATACCCTCCAAATGCACCAATCAATTTTACCTGTATATCTTCTGCTCTCCAAAACCCTTTGACTAAACGCAAAACATCATTGCCTTCTTGTAATATATCATTGCCTTTTATTGGCATATTACTTCTTTTACCATAGAGTAAACTCATATCATCTCCCGCTATTTCTAGATTAATTTTTGCAATACAAAACACCTTCGAGTTTTTCTCCCAAATAGGTAATTGTGCAAAAACAAAATAACCATCAGGTAAGTTTTTCCACCAACAAGTATCATCCACAGATAAAATTGCAATAGCATTTGGGTCATCTTGTAACTTCTGTAAAATAATATTCGAATCAGAAGAAAATTGATAATTAGAGCTCTGTCCAAACCAACTACGTGCTACCGCGAAATTCGTGTCACATAAGTAAATATATAAAGGCGACTGTTGATTGATAGAGCTAGAAATTATTTCTCTCCAAGTCGCTATAAAGCCACTTAACGGCATATCTATATTTTGTTTCTGGTACCATGCAATAAAACACCTCATTTGTTCTGTTTCCCGCATAGGGCGGAGCGTATTAGAAACTGTTTGTTGCTTTAGTGCTTTAACCTCATT